>JAYYUU010000170.1:0-14246 GCA_036343835.1 Candidatus Latescibacterota bacterium
ATGCTTGCCGCCCACCTCGCCACTGCGCTCGGTCGAGGACGTAGAGCGCTGTATCGGCGAATTGGTCGCTAGCGGTGCTGATATGGTCTATTCGGTGACAGAAGCGGGTTGCAATCCCTATTATAATATGGTGGAGTTGGACGCGGAGGGCTACGCCCAGGTCGTGATGCCGCAGGAAAGGCGCCCCTACCGCCGGCAGGACGCCCCAGTTGTTTATGATTCGACCACCGTTGCCTATGCCGTTCAACCGGAATACGTGTTTCGAACCCAGGCCTTTTTTTCGGGCCGTGTCAAGGCGATCGAGGTGCCGAGGGAGCGGGCGCTGGAGATCGACACGGAGATGGATTTCCACTTCGCGGAATTCATGATGTCCCGACGAAGGGAAGGGGAATGAGGGCACTGAGCGAATTGATGGACTTGCGGGGCCGGGTGGCGCTGATCACCGGAGGAGGCGGCCACGTTGGTAGGGCAATAGGGGAAGCCTTGGCCGAACAGGGCGCGATTGTGGCGCTGCTGGATTTCGATGCCGCAGCGGCTGAGCGCGCGGTTGATCGGCTGCGCGTCGAATACGGGGCGACGGCCACAGGGCTGATCGTCGACTTGCGTGACGAGGACGCCACTCGCGCAGCGCCTGCTGCGGTTCTCGAGAAATACGGGCGATTGGACATCCTGGTCAATTGCGCGGCGCTGGTGGGAACTTCTGGCTTGGAAGACCTGACCGCGCCCTTTCCGAAACAGGGTACGGTTACCTGGAGGCTGGCGCTAGAGGTGAACCTGACTGCTGCCTTCGTCCTGTCCCAGGCCAGTAGCGAGGCGCTGAGCGCCGGGGGACGCGGCTCGATCATCAATGTCAGTTCGATCTACGGAATGGTCGGTTCCGATATGAGCCTATACGAGGGGACGACCATGGGCAGTTCCGCGGCGTATGGGGTAAGCAAGGGCGGTATTATCCAGCTGACCCGCTGGCTGGCGACCATGCTGGCTCCAGCCGTGCGGGTCAATGCCATTACCCCGGGGGGCATCTTGCGTGGTCAGCCCGAGCCGTTCCGCAAGCGCTATGTCGATCGCACACCGATGCGGCGTATGGCCGTTGAGGAGGACTTCAAGGGGGCGGCGGCCTACCTGGCCAGCGATCTGTCCGCCTACGTGACGGGGCAGAACTTGGTGGTCGACGGGGGTTGGACGATATGGTAGATGCGCTCGCGCCGCTGGGGCCAGGTGCGCCCGCGCCGACGGCGCTGAAACTGGCGACTCTCGAACGGGTCGACAAGGTCAATGTGCTAGATTACCACCTACATACCGATTACACGGACGGGATGGCTAGTGTTGACGCGATGGCTCGCGCCGCCGCGGAACGCGGGGTCGCCGAAATGCTCTACAGCGAGCACGTGCGGCACACCAGCACTTATTTCCCCGGTTTCGCGCAGCGCGTGCGCGCCCTGTCTGTCCCCGGATTAATTGCCTTCGTTGGCGTCGAAGCCAAAGTGCTCGACGTCGAGGGCCATCTCGACGTCTCGCCGCAGACGGCAGAGTTGTGCGATGCGATCGTCGGCAGCGTTCACAGCCCGCCACCTGGCAGCGGACCGCCCGGCTGGTCCTACCGCGACCCACGCGAGGCGTTACAGCTCGAATTGGAACTCGCGCTAGCCATCGTCACTCGCAGCCGCGCCCATATACTCGGCCATCCGTTGGGCATGGTCGTGGCCAAATACGGTTTGAACCCGCTGGACGAACTGGCGATCATAGCGGAAGCGTGTCGCGATTACGGCAAGGCCTTCGAGTTAAATCCGCGTTATTGCCAAGCTTCGGTCGACTGGTACCGAATCGCCGCTGAAGCAGGGTGCATGGTGAATTTCGGTTCCGACGCGCACCGGACCGATGACGTCGCCAGCGCCTGGACGGTATTCGCCGCTGAGGGAGGTGGGTGGTGAAGGTCGCTGTTTCGGGGGTGGGTGGGGGAGTCGGGCAGAGCGTCCTCAAGGCCCTGGCCATCGCCGTGCTGCCCGTCGAAGTCGCGGCGGTGGATGTCCAACCCCTTTCCGCCGGCCTATATCTTGGATTGGAATACGCCGTTTTGCCCCGGCCGGAGACCCCGGACGGACTCGCAGCCTGGTCCGAGTGGGCAGAGGCCGCGGGCGTAGTGGCGCTGATTCCGGGTTCCGACCACGACCTGTTGGCCCTGGCGGCGGCGCGGGACGATTGGCAGGCGCGGGGCGGTTGCCGGATACTGGTGTCGGACCGTGAGCTGGTCGAAACGTGCCGCGACAAAGCCAAAACCTGCCAGCGGCTGGTCGCCGCCGGTCTTCCTGCCCCCCGTTCGATTTGGGACGCCTCGGTAGACGAGGCGGCCGCCTGGGCTCGCGATTGCTGCTATCCCGTCGTGCTCAAGCCCCGCGACGGATCGGCTTCGCGGGGCGTGCATGTCGTCGGTGATGAGGAGGAGTTGCGTTTTTTCTTCGCAAGGACCGACAGCCCAATTATACAGGAATACCTGCACTTGCACGGCCAGGCGGAAGAATTCACCTGCGCAGTATTCGCCAAGCGCGACGGTGGGATAGCCGGCACCTTTATGGCACGCAGGGACCTATCGGGTGGGGCGACCTACAGGGCTGAAGTGGGACAGTGGCCGGAAATCGATCGTTTATTGCGTTCGATGGCGGAAGTACTGTGCCCACGGGGGCCTCTCAACGTCCAGTTGCGGTTGACCGAGCGCGGTCCGGTGCCTTTTGAATGCAACATTCGCTGTTCGGGAACATCGGCCATACGGGCCCATTTCGGGTTCAACGAACCCGAAATGCTATTGCGGCACTACCTGTTGGACGAAGACCTGAAAGAGCCGCCGGTGCGTACGGGTTATGTACTGCGCTATTGGGACGAGGTGTTCATCGATGGGGCGGATCGCGCCCGGCTGCGCGATCCACGTGTTCGCAACGAGGGAAGGACGCGGCAGTGGTGGCCCCCGTCCTGATTACCGGTGGTGGAGGTGTATTGGGCCGCCGGGTCGCTGCTGAATTGCGGCGTGCATCGCGGGAGGTGATCAGTTGCGGGCGAGTCCCCGGCCTCGGGGTCGACGCGGTTTGGGACGTGGCGATTGATGATCGGCCCAGCGCCGAATATGAGCCCGAGGTGGTCGTGCACGCGGCGGCACTGACGGGCGGTTTTCAGGGCGCTCTGGAGGGTGCAGAGCGGTTTATGGAAGTGAATGTCGGGGGGACGCTGCGGGTTGTACGCTGGGCCGTGGAACGCGGAGTGCGCGATGTAGTACTAATCTCGGGGGCAATTGTCTACGGGGAGTGGTCGGACGCACCTAAAACGGAGGAGGATGAGGTCGCGCCCTGGATCGCCGGTCCATACGCGGTGTCCAAGTGGTGCAGTGAGCAAGTAGCGGGTTTGCTGCGCGCCACAACGTGTGAGTTGACCGTGTTGCGCCTGGGATCGCTGTACGGGGCCGGCTATGGCGGCGGTCTCGCCCAGCGCTTTTTGGCCTCGGGCCGGGCGGAGGGCCGCATCGCACTCGCCGCTCCCTTCGACGACAGCTTTGGACTGTTGCATGTGGCCGATGCCGCGCGCACGATAGCTGCGTCGGCGGCCGCGGGCGGTCTGTGGAACGTGGGAGGTGGATTGGTCTCCATCCGCGATTTGGCAGCGGCCTGCGCCGAAGCCGTGAGTGCGGATCTGGAATTGGACAAGGTTGAAGTGCCCGCCCGACCGGGCAGAATACTCAATTGGGTGGATGACCGCCGTGCTCGCGACGCGTTGGGCCATGCCAACGAGGTGTCGTTAAAGGCGGGTGTCGCGGAAATTGCCGGGATTGATGAATAACAGGATAGAGATTTTCAAGCAATACGAGCGGTTGCCCTTCTACGGCGGCGTGCGGCAGACGCCTTACAGGGGGGGGGATATACCCGATTTTCTGCCCTTCGCCATGGGTTTGCGTCGGGATATCGGACTGGTCGTCCAGAAACCGGAATCGGTGGTGCAACGCGCGCTCGCACTGAGCTACGAACACGAGGACCTATACCTGACGGTTCCAATGGACGAGAGTGAGTTGACCCGCTGGCGGGGCGAGGAATTCCTAGCCGTTTTGGCCGGCGAGGCGCGGATTGACCCGGCCGGGTGCGATTTGCTGGAAATAGGCTGCCAGACGGGTTTCATCCTCAGTCAAATGCGCGACCGGGGCGCGCGGGTGCGCGGATGCGAGCCGGGGCCTTCGGCCGAGGTGGCTAGGGAGCGCTATGGTTTAGAGGTCGATCGTTGTTTCTTCGAACCCGGCCGCTACCGAGGTAGGGCCGACATCGTAACGCACTTGGCGGTGCTCGAGCACGTGGACGATCCCGTCGCCTTTCTGGCAGAGACGGCCGCTGCGCTGCGCCCGGGAGGGGTGACTCTCATCGGCGTGCCTGATTGCGAGGGCCAGCTTCGCCTCGGAGACCCGGGGATGTTATTGCACGAGCACTGTTCCTATTTCACCCCAACTAGCTTGGAGCGGACATTGGTCGCGGCGGGTTTTAGCGACGTCGGGAGCTACAGTTCCGGAGTGGTCGTATACGGATGGGGGCGGTGGACGGGCCGGGCGGGACCGTCCGAGGGCGGCGAGGGCGACGGCGCAGGCGACGGCGTGCGAGCCTATATCGAGAAACTCGACGGGGCGGTCAGTGGTGTGGGTGAGTGGCTGCAAGCAGCGCGGGGCGACGGGGAGCGGGCGGGATTTTACGGGGCCAGCGTCGGCGCAGCCAACCTACTGGCCTTGCTATACCATAACGACGTCGACTTGAAGCTGTACGACGGCGACCCAGCCAAGCAGGGCGCCTACCTGTCGGGATGTCCCATACAGATACGGAATCCCGAAGAATTGTTGAACGACGCGCCCGACCGCTTACTCATCCTGCCGGTCAATTACACGGATCCCATCGAGCGCTTTTTGCGCGAAGATTTGAAACTGCCCATCTCAGTACACGTGGACGCTTTGTCCCGCATGTTGGGGACCGGATGATGGCGGACCGGGCCGGCGTGGCGCGCGACCGGGAACTGGCCGGCAAGGTGGTGATCATCGACGGCCTCACCGGCAATGGGAAGACAATGGTCGCCCCGATTGTCGGCAGTCTCGACCGCCTGGAACTGATGCGCTTCAACTACCATTTGGAGAACATCGTCGAATTGGCGCATATGGGTGCGGTATCCAACGACGTAGTTGCCAGTTTGATAAGGACCTGGACGGACATCGACCTCTACCGCTCCATCATCGGGCGGGAGTCCAATTTCAGGTACCGCGACCTTTCCGGTGCCTTCCACAATTCCCAGGTATTGAAATACCTGCGCCGCCTCATCGGCCCAGGTGACGAGGAGGCGATGGGGATGATAGAGCGCCAACGGCCGATCCTGCTGCTGGTCACCCATATGATCGCGGTGGGGTTCCACCACCTGCATGCAGCCTTGGGAGAGCGGCTGTGTTTTATCGAGTTGGTGCGCCACCCTCTGTACTTGATCAAACAGACGCGGACTTATATGCCCCATTTTGAACGCGATCCGCGTGTATTCCACCAACTTTTTAACCGCGGAGAGCGCCAGCTCCAGTGGTGGACTTGGGGGTGGGAGGACCTCTATCTTCGCTCTAATCCGATGGACCAGGCAATATACATGATCAACTGGTATTTCAGGTGGATGGACGAGAATTTAACTCGATTCGACGACGTGGCACAGGAGCGGTTGATGCTGCTTCCCTTCGAGCGCTTCGTTCTCGATCCCGAGCCCTATATGACGGCCTTAGAGTCCTTTATCGGCACCACGGCGGGGACGCGGACGGCGCGGGAGCTGCGCAAGCAGAATGTGCCCCGTGGGATGTACGCCGAAGGTATCGCTCTCAAGATCTACAAGCGTTTCGGGTGGGAGATGCCCGACCGCGGGGCCAGCGAGGACGACGAATTGGCCAAGCGCCGCGCCTTCGCAGCCGACGAGGCGACGGAGGAGGCGATGAAGTGCCTCGACCAATTGTGCCGGGATTACGAACGGCTTTATCTGGCGAGTTGAGCGGGGGTCGGGGCGAGAGGGCTAATTTGGATCGCGGTCGCTGTTATACCGACGACTGGTGCCGAACTGACCCACAAGTGATCGGCGACAGTGGAGATCATCCCGGTATGGTGGCCTGTTTCAGTTTCCCCGTCATTAGCCGCAGCGGCCGTGTGTATTGTTTTTACAACAAGAACCTTGGCGTTTTTGACGGTGGCAGTTACGCTACCAGCGTTTTGCGCTGCAAGTATTAGGACGATGGGTGGTGCAGTTGGGTTGCCGGTGGGGTAGACATTCCCTATCGCCGCACCTGTTTCGATCACCCCGATCCGCAAGGTCCCTGCAAGTGCATCGTCTGGCAGAAGCCGCTCCGCGATGCGCATGACCGGCCTCTGCTCGGCTTTAGCCGCTGGAGCAGTTTCCAGGTTTTCCCTCGGCCCGAGGCCGGGTCGCATCTGGACACGACTTCGGAATTCCTACGTTTTGACAACATAGACGAGGGACCAGAGCTCCGGGACCTCAAACTCACCTGGCTGCCGGATGCTGAGGGGCAATTGCGCGTGTCGTGTGGGATCGAGCGCGAGGCCGGTACGGGCTACAGTCTGTGCGAAGAGCCGGCTGTGGTTTTGCTGCCTGACGCTAGACTGTTAGCGGTCATGCCTACGGTAACGGGACGGATATACTACTCCGTTTCGGAGGACGCCGGCCACAACTGGCGCTCCCCTGAGGCGTTGCGCTACGCCGACGGCAGCGACGGAGTGCAGCATCCGAAGTCACCGTGGCCCCCTCGAAGCGTAGGCCGACGGTTGCGAGTGCTATTCTACCACAACCGCGACGGGACCGCCTATGGCGGTCGCGGGGCATGGGACAACGATTCGCGTAGACCGCTTTTCCTGGCGGTCGCCCTCTACGATGCCGATGCGCGGCAACCCCTGCGCTTCGGCGACCCGCAGTTGGTGTGTGACACACACGGATTCGGCGTCGGACCGAAATCGAGAGTCGGGCTGGCGATGTACTCGAGCTTGATCGAACGCGATGGCCGGCGCGTCTTCTAGTACCCCGATCGCAAGCACTTCTTGTTAGGGCGCTACTTGTGAGACGACCTGCTGAGGACGTCCGCATAGGTAGCGGCGAACCACCATTCCCCACGGGATTCTACATTGACTCGCAAGGATAAAATACAATCGCTCGAAGACCTGGCGGCTCTGCTCGCGGCAAAAAGGGCAGAGCAAAGCGTCCGGGTCATACACTGCCACGGGGTCTTCGACCTACTGCACATAGGTCACATACGCTACCTGGAACGGGCCCGCAGTTTGGGAGACTGTCTGGTGGTGACGCTGACACCGGACCGGTTCGTCAATAAGGGGCCCCACCGGCCGACTTTCTCTGCCGACCTGCGGGCCGATGCCCTGGCCGCCCTCGACTGCGTCGATTACGTTTCGATCAATCAGTGGCCCACCGCCGTCGAGACGATCCGGTTGCTCAGGCCTGACTTTTATGCGAAAGGTGCAGAATACAGGGAAAACCGGACCGAGGAAATCGTCCGTGAGGAGGAGGTGGTCGCCGAGACGGGCAGCGAACTGGCTTATATTGATGAGCCGACCTCGAGTTCGACTTATCTGGTAAATCGCCACTTTTCTGTATTCCCCGAAGACGTCAAAAACTATTTGCGCGACTTCGTCGACAAGCACCCGGTAGACGAGGTGTTGGCCTCCCTGGAAGACGTGCGGTGCTTAAAAGTGTTGGTGCTAGGCGACGCTATCCTTGACGAATACCAGTATTGCGACGCCATCGGCAAGTCTTCCAAAGAACCGGTGTTGGCCGCGAAATACCTGTCCACCGAGATGTCGGCCGGCGGGGTGCTGGCGGTGGGCAACCACGTCGCCGGCTTTTGTGACGATGTGGAGTTGATGACCTTTCTCGGAGACCGCGAGTCGCACGAGGATTACATCCGCTCCAAGCTCAGGGCGAACATCCGGTTTGATCCGCTACAAAAGGAGAACGCCCCGACCATTATCAAACGGCGTTTCGTCGAGAGTTATTTTCTTTCCAAGTTTTTCGAGATCTACGTTATCAACGACCGGGAGATCGAGGGCGGGGAGGAACAAACGCTGTGCGATCGACTCGAAGCCGTCCTGCCCGGCGTCGACGTGGTGATCGTCGCCGATTTCGGACACGGGATGATCACGCCGCGGGTGGTCCAGCTCCTATGTGCCAAGGCACCGTTTCTTGCTGTTAACACCCAGGTCAATGCCGGCAACCAGGGTTTTAACACGATAGCGAAGTTTCCGCGGGCCGATTTTATCTGTCTTGCGGAAAAAGAGGTGCGGATGGAGATGCGCAATCGCCACGGGGACCTCGGAGACATGATCCGCGAGATCTCCACACGCTTGCAGTGCCCGAGGATGATGGTCACCATGGGTAAAGATGGATGTATCGGCTACAGCGACGGCACGTTCACGGACGCGCCCGCCCTGGCCACACGTATCGTCGACCGCATCGGGGCCGGTGATGCAGTGTTCTCATTAGTCTCGCTGTGCGTGGCGATCGGAGTGCCAATGGAGGTGGTTTGCTTTATCGGCAATGCCGTCGGCGCCCAGGCGGTGGCGATTATGGCCAACGAAAAAGCGGTCGACAGCACTTCGTTGAGCCGGCACATTACCTCATTGCTGAAGTAAATCGCACCAGGGGGGATTGGTTAAGATGGGAAACGCCAGGCAGGTTTTTGTCACAGGCGGAGCCGGCTATGTCGGCAGCGTCTTGGTGCCCAAGCTGTTAGCGGCCGGGCACCAGGTCAAGGTCCTCGACCTCTACATTTACGGGGAACACGTGCTCGATGCAGTAGCGGACCATCCCGGTTTGACACAGGTCAAGGGCGATATCAGGGACCGGGCACTATTGGAGCGGGAATTGCAGGGCTGCGATACGGTCATCCACTTGGCCTGCATATCCAACGACCCGAGTTTCGAACTCGATCCGGATCTGGGAAAGTCGATCAATTATGACGCCTTCGTCGACCTAGTGGACGTGTCGATAGACGTGGGGGTCGGCCGCTTTATCTACGCCTCGTCGTCGAGTGTCTACGGGGTTAAGGCCGAACCGGATGTCCACGAGGACCTCAGCCTCGAGCCGCTGACCGATTATTCGAAATACAAGGCCATGTGCGAAGACGTCCTGCTCGACAGGCGCACCGCCGGCTTCGCGACCCTGATTCTGCGGCCGGCGACCGTATGCGGGTATTCGCCTCGGCTCCGCCTGGACCTGACGGTCAATATCCTCACCAATCACGCGGTCAACAACCGGCGGATCCGGGTATTCGGCGGTTCGCAGATGCGGCCCAATATCCACATCGAGGACATGACAGACCTTTACGTCCGATCCCTCGAGTGGCAGGACGTGCAGGTCGACGGCAAGATCTACAACGCCGGTTACGAGAACTACAGCGTCATGGATATCGCCTCGAGTGTGCGCGAGGTGGTCGGCGACGATGTCGACGTGGTGACCGAGCCGAGTGTCGACAACCGTTCATACCACATCTCCTCCGACAAGATCTACCGCGAACTCGGATTCAAGGCCGCGTATACAATCGAAAACGCGGTCGAGGACCTGTTGGTGTCTTTCCGTGCCGGACGGATTCGGGATCCGATGGACAACTCACTCTACTACAATATTAAGACCATGCAAGGATTGAATCTGCGCTGATGAGGACGCGCGATATAACGGTCGATATCCCCTACGTCGACATCGTAGGTCAACACGCGGCGATCAAGGACGAGTTGCTGGCAGCGGTCGCCGGCGTTATCGACCGTGGCCAATTTGTCCTCGGCGAAGAGGTCGGCGAGTTCGAGCGGCGCTTCGCCGAATTGTGCGGGGTGGACTACGCCGTCGGGGTAAATTCCGGTACTGACGCGTTGATCCTCGCCCTGCAGGTGCTCGGGATCGGTCCTGGCGACGAGGTAATCACCGCGCCCAACAGTTTCGTCGCCACGGTCTCCGCCGTGCGGCTCGTGGGCGCCACGCCCGTTTTCGCCGATGTCGGTGATGACTACAATATCGACCCCGGCCGAGTAGCGGGTGCGATCAGCGGCCGGACCCGGGCGATACTACCGGTACATCTGACCGGTCGGGCGTGCGCGATGGACCCACTGCGGGAAATTGCAACGGCGCACGGGCTGCCGCTGATTGAAGACTGTGCCCAGGCGGTGTTGGCCTCCTACCGCGGGCAGGGAGTGGGGTCTTTCGGCGCCATGGGGTGTTTCAGCCTGCACCCGCTCAAGACGCTCAACGCCTGCGGTGACGGCGGGGTGTTGACCACCGACGACGCGGAACTATACGAGAAGCTGCTCTACCTTCGCAACCTGGGACTCAAAACGCGGGAAGACTGCATTGCTTGGGGGCACAACTCGCGGCTCGACACGGTCCAGGCCGCGATGGTTCTGGTCAAATTGCGCTATCTCGAGGAGTGGACGGCGCAGCGGCGGGCCAACGCCGCCGCCTACCAAGCGGCCCTAGCGGACGTGGCTGAGGTAAGCTACCCTCTCGACGACTCGGTGCGCGAATCCGCGTACCACACCTTCGTTGTCGAAGTCGAAGACCGCGACGGCCTAAAGGTCTATCTGCAGGACTGCGGGATCGGCACGGCAATTCACTATCCGACCCCCATTCATCTCACCACGGCGGGGAACGAGCTGGGCTACGGCTCCGGCGCGTTTCCCGTCGCTGAACGCCAGGCGAAGCGGATCCTAAGCCTGCCCGTCTTTGCCGGTTTGGTCCCGGAACAATTGGAGCGGGTGTGCCGGAGCATACGCTCGTACTACCACTGACCGACTACCGGGGAGATTCTTCTTGAACGTACCGTTTTCATATCTGGACCGGCAATTCGCCGATATCGACGCTTATCTCGATGACATTCGCCAACTGGTGTTGGGCGGGGATTTCACGCTCGGTGCCGCGGTCGCGGAGTTCGAGGAGCGCTTCGCCCGCCTGTGTGACGCGCCCCACGCGGTCGGCGTTGGCTCGGGCACCGACGCGCTGACCCTGCCGCTACGGTGCGCCGGGCTCGAGCCCGGCGATGAGGTCATCACCACGCCCATGACCTTTATCGCCACGGTCGGGGCGATCGCAATGGCCGGTGGCCGGCCGGTATTCGTCGACAGCGAGGACGGCTTCGTCATCGACCCCGGGAAAATAGAGGCAGCTATCACACCCAAGACCCGGGCGATCGTGCCGGTCCACTATACCGGCAATGTTGCCGCGATGCCGAAAATCATGGACATCGCCGCCCGAAACGGCTTGACGGTCGTCGAGGACGCCTGCCAGGCGATTGGGGGTCGGATCGAGGGCATGTCCGTTGGATCATGGGGCGTGGCCGCGGGGTTCAGCCTGCACCCGCTCAAAAACCTCAACGTCTGGGGCGACGGTGGAATCGTCGTGACACATTCGGCCGAATTGGCCGACAAACTCAGGCTCTATCGCAACCACGGGCTCAAGAATCGAGACGAGGTCGTGATGTTCGGGCCCAATTCGCGTCTTGACTCGCTGCAAGCGGTTATCGGCAACCGTCTGATAGACGAGGTCGACTTCATCACCGACCGCCGCATCGCCATCGCCGCGCGCTACGACGCGGCATTGGCTGAACTGGGCGATTTCGTTTCCGTGCCTGAGCGGCGCGCCGGTGTCAAGCACGTTTTCCACCTCTACGTGATCCGCGCCCAGCGACGGGACGAATTGCTAGCCCACCTCACCGCCAAGGGGGTCGAGGCCAAGATACACTATCCGATCCCCGTGCACCTGCAGGAGGCTGCCCAGCACCTGGGCTACGGCCGCGGGGACTTCCCGGTCAGCGAAAGCGACAGCGAGTCGATCATCACGCTGCCTGCCCACCAGCACCTCACCGACGAAGAAGTCGAATACGCCGTCGAGGCGGTTCGTTCGTTTTACCTGGGTTAGGAATGCCATGGCCGGAACTATCGCCGTTATCGGCAGCAACTGTTTTACCGGTTGCCACATTGTTGATGCCCTCTTGGCGCGGGGCGAGACAGTTGTCGGCATCAGCCGTTCGCGCCAGTACAATCAGCTATTCTTGCCTTATGCGGACCGCGACCTGGCGCGTTTCAGTTTCCACCAGATCGACATGGTCAAAGATTTCGACCGCCTGGTCCGGCTGCTGGACGAGTGCCGGGCGAAGACCGTCATCCACGTGGCGGCGCTCAGCGAGGTGGGACTTAGCAACGAACGGCCGGTGGAATATTTTGAGACCAACACGCTGGCGGTTGTGAAGCTGTGCCACCACCTGCGGACTTGCGGTTATCTGCGGCACTACATCCACATCTCGTCGGCCGAAATCCTGGGATCCTGCGAGGAGCCGGTGAGGGAAGAGGCGCTGTACAATCCTAGCACGCCCTATGCGGTTTCCAAGGCAGCTGCCGACATGTTCATCGATACCCTAGTCCAGAACTTTGACTTCCCAGCGACGCTGATCCGCTCCACCAATGTTTACGGGCGGCACCAGCAGTTGTTCAAGATCATTCCGCGGACCGCGATTTATCTCAAGCTGGGCAAGCGGGTAGAACTGCACGGCGGCGGGTTGTCGAGCAAGTGTTTCGTCCACGTACGCGACGTGGTCGACGGACTGTTGGCGGCTTTCGAGCAGGGTAAGACTGGCACTTTTCACTTCAGCGTGCCCAGCGACATTACCATCGCCGAGATTGTTCGCATTGTCTGCGAGGAGATGGGCCAGAGTTTCGAAGACAATACCGCGGTAGTTGGTGAGCGGTTGGGGCAGGACGCCCGTTACGTGCTCGATTGCACTAAGGCCAGGGACCAGCTGGGATGGGAGGCCCGGGTGGATTTTTGCGCCGGGGTCAGGGAAGTGATTGATTGGGTAGAGGCCAACTGGGACCAGGTCCGGCGCGAGCCGCTGGAATACCAGCACAAAGTCTGAAGCCCGGACCATGAGCGTACATATCGGGATCGATTTCGACAACACCATCGCTATCTACGACAAGATTTTCTACCGCCACGCGATTGCGCTTCACGCCATGCCAGAGGATGTCTACCCCGACAAGCCGTCGATCAGGGCTTACTATTGGGGACGTCCCGGCGGGCGAGAGGATTGGATCGAGCTCCAGGGTATCGTGTACGGCACCAAGATGAGGGAGGCGGCCGTAGCCCCGGGATTTCTCGATTTCGCCCGTTGGGTGGCGTCCCGGAACTTGGAAATCTCCATTATCAGCCACAAGACGGAATATCCGGCCGGCGGACCGCGGGTGTCTTTGCACGAGGCGGCCTGGGAATGGTTGGAGGGCAATGGTTTCTTCGACGGCGACGGGGTCGGCATCGATCGCGGAGCGGTATTTTTCGAATCCGAACGGGACGGCAAGCTGGCCCGTATTTTCGCGCGGGGATGCGGGGTGTTCATAGACGATTTGCCCGAGATCTTCGCCGAACCGGATTTTCCCTCCCGGGTGCGAGCGATCCTCTACGATCCCGCCGATCGCCACGACCCACCGGCCGGAGGTGACAAGTGCGCGAGTTGGACCGCGATCGCTGAATTGGTCGGGGCACTGGCCGAAGGCGAAGGCCGCTAAAATTGCCTTTCGAAGCACCGCGGACAATGACGCGGCAAGAGATCGCCGATGCCGTCGCGCGCTTGCTCGGCACCGAGGTGCGCCGGTTCGATTTTATCAACGGCGGCCGCAACAACCGGGTCGGGCGTGTCAGCAGTGACGGTGGCGAATTCGCGGTCAAAGCCTATTTCCGCGACCCGCGGGACCGTCGCACGCGACTGCGGGCCGAATACTCTATGTTGGAATTCCTGTGGCGTTGTGGGGTCCGTTGCATTCCCGAACCCCTTGCCGTCGACCGGGACCTGGATATCGCCGTTTACCGCTTCGTCGAAGGGGAAAGGCCAGTTGCCGAAGCGCTGGACGCGGCCGATACAGGTGCCCTAGCGGCGCTGCTGGGCACGATGTGGGCCCTGCGGGGCGAGGCGGGCGCCGGGGCGCTAGACACGGCTTCAGAAGCCTGCTTTTCTGTAGCAGATTATGTCGATGTTGTAACGCGGCGACGGCAGCGGGTGGTGTCGCACCTCGGCGAAGAGCTTGATGATACGCGAGCCCGCGCCTTCCTCGACGGTCCGTTCTTCCGGGTTCTCGCGGAGGCTCGGACCAACGCCGAAGCCGCAGCGGACGATGCTGCGGCGTTGCCACCCGACGCGTGGACGTTGAGTCCGTCGGACC
>JAYYUU010000171.1:0-8168 GCA_036343835.1 Candidatus Latescibacterota bacterium
GTTACCGGACCGGAGTGCGGGTACAATCACGGCTAATTTTGATCTGGTAACAAATGAGGGTGATTTCGTATTAGGTCATACGATGGGAATTTACAGCAGGATTAACAACATCATTAATGTTAAGACCCTAGATCTATTGCCGGACGGCACACAGGCTTTAGTTACGGGTACTATGGATTTGGTAAAACGTGAATTTAGTTGGGATTTACGATTTATAACGGACTGATAGTTGTCGACTCCTTGAAATTCTCGTGAACGCGGGGGTGGTATTGATTGTCACCCCACCCCATGACGCCCAAATGGAGTTGTGAAACCGCTTCTAGTCTTTTGCATGGTCGTGTTGATCATGCCGAAGTTCTCGTATGGTCAGGAGACGGCTGATACCCGGCGGGCCATCCGAGCACTTTTTGATGCAGGCCAAGAAGCATGGAAGCGAGGCGATGGTCGGGCGGTCCTGTCCAATCGGCACGTAGATTACTTTACGGCTAGCGTGGACAGAAATCATCGATGTATAGAGAAGTGGGGCGGTTTTGGCTTGCCGCCCCGCTTCTCTATACCCCCAGACGCCGTTCAATCGCCCCAAGTGCCAACGATCACTTGGCTGGGGATATAAGCCACCTAGAGAGTGGGATATATATGCAACCCAAAGCGTTTAAACTGGCCCTGATCCAGATGGAGGTCAGAGGCGGCGACCGGGCGTGGAACACCGGCCACGCGGTGGAGCTTATCGCGGAAGCCGCCAGCTGCGGGGCCCAGGTCGCGCTCTTGCCCGAGTGGATGGATCTTGGCTGGACCCATCCGTCCAGTCTCTTGCTGGCGGGCGAAATACCCGATGGCGAGGTATGCCAGGCGCTCAGAGGCGCCGCGCGGGAACATTCCATCTACGTGTGCTCGGGCCTGACCGAAAAATCTGGTGATCGAATTTTCAATTCGGCTCTGCCCATCGATCGGCGTGGTCAGGTATTGTCCATCCATCGGAAATTCTAAGGGGGAGGGAGTGGATTCGCGTCTCAGTACGCTGGCGAGCAACTTCGCCCAGGCTTTCTACGAGCGCAGCTGGAGGGGGGCGCTGGATCCGTCTGTCGCGGAGATTTCCATCGCCGAGGCCTACGCGGTCCAGGACCAGGTCGCCGCGTTGCGGGTTGCAGGGGGCGAGGAAGTCGTCGGCTACAAGGTGGGGTGCACCAGCGATGCGATCCGCCGGCAATTCGGGCTGGAGGAACCGATCTCCGGACGGTTATTCCGTCCCCACGTCCACCAGGAGGGGACCGAGCGGTGCTGGGACGACTATCTCAATTGCGCGATCGAGCCCGAGATGGTATTGACGATCGGAGCCGACCTGGCCGGCACCGACTTGCCCGACGCAGCGCTGATCGATGCGATCGAGCACGTCGGTGCCGGGATCGAGCTGCACCATTTCCGCTTCTGGTTTACGCCGCCGAGTTCGCAGGAACTGATCTGTTCCGGCGGCATCCACGCCAGTCTGGTGGTCGGTGCCACCCGCGTTTCACCGCGAGGGCTGTCTTTCGGCGACGAGTTGTTCTCGGTGCGCAAGAACGGCGAACTGATCACCGCGGCCCGGGCGTCCGAGATCATGGGCGGGCCGCTGCGCTCGCTGCGGTGGCTGGTGAATTCGCTGAGCCAGAGAGGCTTGACGCTGAAAAAGGGTAGTCTGGTGATTCCCGGCTCGCCGGTCGAGCTTGTCGTTATTGATGAAGACACCGAGCTCTGCGTTGAGATCGAAGGCGTAGGAATGGTGACCTCCTATTTCGGCAGCAAGAGGCGCTGAAGTCGATATTGACTCGGCGGCGACTAAGCGCCCAGGCGCCGCTCTTCCTCCTCCAGCCATTCCGCATCGACCATCGGCATCGACTCGGGTGCTCCCAATCCCGCCTCCTGGCGCCAGCGGGTCAGCGGGTGCTGGCGGTCGGCTTGCGGCAGCTCGACGCGCGTACCGTACGCCGCCGACTCGAAAATGCCCATGATGATCTCGATGACGTGGCGTCCTTCGGCCCCGCTGCATTCGTGTTCGCGCCCCTCGTCCAGGGCTCGCACATATTCGTCGACGAACCAGTAATCGCCTTCGGTCATCTGGATCTGGCCGGGAATTTTATCGGCGACTTGCTCGAAACTCTCTGCGTAGATTGGTTGCAGGGCCTGCCATTGGTCGAGATCGTCGGTGGGCAGGACGTGGGGATTGGGTAGCCACCAGGCACCCCGTGGGTGCCAGAGCAGCCGCCCTTCGCTGCCGTAGAGTTCGACCACGTGGGCGTCGACCTGGATTTTGTCGAAACGGTGCTGGAGCAGGGTCCCGGTCACGCCGTTGTCAAACTGCAGCGAGGCCGTGACGTGGTCTCCCGCGATCGTGCCGTTGCCGCGGGGCGCGGGCAGCACGTCTTGCGGACTGATCGGGCGCCCGCGCGTGGTGGCATGCGCGGTGACGCTCTGGCAATGAGCGCCGAATTTGAGCATATGGGTCAGCAGGTGGGTGCCGATCTCCATCAGGCCGAAACCGCCGTAATAGCCCTTGCCGCTGGCGTAGATATAGCGCAGATCGCCGATTTTGCCTTGCTGATAAACCTTGTTGATTGCCTGGGTCCACGCGCTCAGCCGCCACTGGTGGTGCACCGCGACCTGAACTCCCTTTGCCGCGGCTTTGTCCATCACCGCATCGGTTTCGATCAGGTCCATCCCCATCGGCTTTTCGACCTCGATGTTTACGCCGTGTTCGAGCACCCGCAGCGCCAACGGGGCGTGCAGGGCCGGTGCGGTGGGGATCGCCACAATATCCGGCTTTGTTTCGCGGATCATAGCGTCCAGATCCTCGTAGCGTGCTGTGACGCCTAATTCGTCGCCCAGGGCATTGCGACGATCGGCGAGGAGGTCGCAGAGGCCGACCACCTCGGTCCGCGGGTGGGCGTGATAGACCCGGGCGGTCGACGATCCGCGGGAGCGGCAGCCCAGTATGGCGACGCGATACGTTTTCATGGAGATCCTGTCTTTTGGTGTGAGGGACTCAGGTGTGGTTCAGGAGATTAGGGAAATTCACAGCCGAGGCGGTTGAGGGCCTCGGCGACCCACGACCGGTCGAGGGTCCCGGCTTCGATCTCGGCCATTTGCACGTGCTCTGTGGCGTTTTTGGCTTCGGCGCCGGCGCAAATGCGCTCCGCCTCGGCGAAGGGTACGCAAAGCGTTCCGTCGGCGTCTCCGAGCATCAGGTCGCCCGGCTCGATGACCATACCGTCCAGCGCGACCGGGACGTTGATCTCACCCGGTCCGTCCTTGTAGGGACCGCGGTGGGACACGCCAGCTGCATAGACCGGTAGATTGCGCTCGACGAACGCGTCCGCGTCCCGTATCGCCCCGTCGACTACGAACCCGGCTACGCCCTGCTTTATCGCCAGCGAGAGCATGATTTCGCCCATCAGCGAATTCGTGAGATCACCGCCGCCATCGACGACGATGACGTCGCCGGAAACCGCCAGGTTGATGGCCTTGTGGAGCATCAGATTGTCGCCGGGGCGGGTCTTGACGGTGAGCGCCGGACCGGCCATTGCACCGCTGGCGTGCATCGGCCTGAGCCGTGCGCCACCCGCGGTCATGCGGGCCATAGTGTCGCTGACATTGGCGACCGGTATGCTGCGAAAGCGCTCTACGAGCCGGGCGTCGACGCTTCGAGTGCGCGTCAGGATGCGAAAGCCAAGGGCCACAGGTCTTCTCCGCTCTTTGGTTTTAAATAACGCTCGGGGGAATTTTCCGCCGCGCAACATCGATCGAAGGTCGTCGGCCGTCAAAAGCGCAGCCGGTGCTCAGGCGCCGAGCAATCCCTGCTGCGGCCTGGATCGGGTGCTCTTTCTTGCGTGGTTCAGCATCGGCCAGGTCCCACATGGCCCCGTAATTTTGCGCGCGCGGCAAAGGACCCGACGGTCGTGCTACTACCTGCGTAGTCGATAACGCGGACCAGTGCTTTTCTGCGCTGGTGGGGTTTGCGGCTAATCGTCTGAGCTCATCTTGGCGGGCCAGTTGGTGACGTCTACCGGTACGGGGTGGTGAACGGAGTTCTCTATATCGACCTCCACCAAGTTCTTCACATGTACGTCCACCGTAGCCCGCCTCAATTCGTCTTTCAGTTCGGATCGCGTAAGACAATTTACGCACTCCACCTCGGTTTCTCCATACGCGAAGGCGGGTGAAGTGGCCAGATTATTTGCCGCGTTCAGGAAAAGCCCGATAGCGATCAGCGTCAAAACGACTTTGGTATAGCGATCGGTTTGCATAGCGATCCTCCAGGTTCAAGCGATTGGGATGTTGTTGCACGAATCGTTCGATGTCGCATTCTTCGCGGTTTCGTTGGCCTCCCGGTGTTTCCGTCGATGGGTCCGGCTGGCGTTCACTGGTAGATCGCTGTGACCGTATTCCCCGGCCCGTGGTGACGGGCAGTGGGGACATGGTGCTTGTTGCACCAATCGGTCAGCGGATTGGCTCCCCCGTCGGGTTGAAATCCTTTGATATCGTCGTACTGCTCACCGACCAAAAAGCGCTCCAGCGGCGTTAACCTGGCGACGAATTCCTCGCTTTGGCGGCGGAAGTCCATAGGCATGACCCAGCGATAGCCATAACCGACCATGATGCCCTTGCGAATCGTCTTTGAAAGGTTGACCGCTCCTGCATGCCAGGTGCGGTTTTCAAAGAGCAAGCAGTCGCCGGGGTTGAGCAAAGGCTCAACGGCATTGGCCGGGTCCGCCTGGTCTGCGGGAACCTCGAGCGGTTCGGTCAATAGATTGCTACCTGGAACCACCATCGTGGCGCCGCTTTTGGGTTGGCTTAAATTGGTGAAGTAATAGGCGCATTTCAACCCAATCCGAGGAATACTGTAATGACCGAGCGCCATCATCGCCTGCATATAATCGCGATGCCAGCCGGGGGCACGGTGGGTCTCGGGCGTGTCCGCTGGGTTGGGGTATTTGTAGATCAGGTGCGAGGTCATCAACTGGATATTCGAACCCAGGAGATGGATCACCAGAGGAAGGATTGTGGGGTGGGTCAAGAGAGGGAGATAGGCTTCGTCCAGGGTGACCGTATTGCGAAAGCCGTCGTATAACCCTGTGGGATTGCTCTGGCGATTGGTCTCGATATCGCTATCGATCAAGCGATCGCTCACCTGCTCCAGCTTGGAGATCGTCTCGCTCTCCAGGGCATTGCGGACGATCAAATAGCCCTTTTCATCAAATTCGCGAATCTGTTCTTCGGGGGTGGGGGTATAGGCTAACATATCTATGATCCTGTTCTGTATCTATTCGGTCGTTGGCCGCTTCGCGCGAACCACCACGGCGCGATGGCTGTTGTCGTCAGAGGCGAAGTGGAGCCAGGCGCGGTCGTCGCTGACAAAGTTGAAAATATAGAGCGTCTTTTGCCGGGTATGGTCAAGTCGTGGCGGGTTTTTTCGCGTCCCTCCGCATGATGCTGGGGCAAGGTCTTGGCGCTGGGCAAAAGGTGCTCTGCACAAAGAGCGGTCGAGTGGACCGACTTCGCATGGAACGAGGAGAGTTGGTCTGTACGGCCGTTATGTATTATAGTAAACAGTGGGAAAAGAGGTTTTAATATTTTGCCTGTGGCCCCACGCGTGGGGCCGCTTGGGAGAAAGGCCATGGGTCACTCAGCCAGAGTTTTCTGGGCACTGCTGCTGGTCGCTGGTTGCGGGCAACGGCCCTGCATCGATTTCGATCTGCCGGCCAATGTGCGATCGATCTCCTGCATCTGATCACAATGGTGATCAATGCCCGCGTTCAATAGCGGCAACCTCTGCCGCCGTCAATACCTCCCGCAGGACCAGATAGCCCGTCAGATCAAAGAAATACTTGTCGTCTGCGTCCATTTAGCGCTCCTCTCCGAGAAAAGTGCGATCAGGTCCGATCGCAGGCGAACAAGGTAATCCGCGAACCGCAGGTCGGCTACTGATTTCTTCCGTACATTTAAAGCTTCATGGTTTCACCGAACCGAATAACTCGATGCAAACCCTGACCGTTCCCCAAGGCGAGTTTCGTCTCGCGCGCTACCCGCTCCGGGCCAGAGAGCCCGCTCGGGCTTGGGCCGCCGTCGCCGAATACCTGCTGCACTATCTGAAGCGGCGAACAGCTGCCCACTGCGGATGTGGGGCGACGAAGCGGATTGCGGCACTCTGTCTGCTGCTGGCGATGTGGCGGATTCGTACCAAGGAACTGCGATAAGGGCCGATAAAGGGTATCCTGATTGTGCTGGGCATGAGCGCCATTCCGCTAACCCAGAGGAGGTGAAGCCGATCTCGAATGTCGCGATGGGGGAGGGTCTATGGTGTGTGCCAGGATGAATTTCTTGACTGGCTAGCGGGGGTGGATATCTTTGGGGATGGATTTAGCCGGTGGAGATTCTCCTGCTATTGGCAGATTGTCCGATCTCACTTGAGGGCAAAGGAGTTGCAGTGGCGATATTGGTGACGGGTGGTTCAGGTTATATCGGCAGTGTCGCGGTTGAGGTGCTGCGAGCGCAGGGGGAGCAGGTCGTCGTCCTGGACGATTTGTTGCGCGGGCACGCAGTGACTGTGCCCGATGGCGTGCCCTTGCACCAGGGCCAGGTCGGGGATCGCGCCCTGGTGCGCCACCTGCTCAAGACGCATGATATCGAGGCCTGTATACACTTTGCGGCTTTGACCTATGTCGGCGAGTCGGTGGACGATCCTCTGCGCTATTACGAAAATAATACCAATCAGAGTCTGGCGCTTTTGCAGGAGCTGGTCGCCGGCGGTGTGCGCCAGGTGGTCTTTTCCTCCACGGCGGCCACGTATGGGGAGCCGCAATACTCGCCGCTTGACGAAGCCCACCCGCAACAACCCGAAAATCCCTATGGTTGGGGCAAATTGCTCGTCGAGCGCGCGTTGGCCGCCTGCGAGCGCGCCTATGGTTTGCGCTTTGTCGCCCTGCGCTATTTTAACGCGGCCGGTGCCACACCAGAACGCGGCGAGGACCACGAGCCCGAGTCGCATCTGGTGCCCAATGTGCTCTTTACAGCACTGGGCAAATGCGAGGATCTGTCGGTTTTTGGCGACCAATACCCAACGCCAGATGGCACGCCGGTGCGCGATTATGTGCACGTCGCCGATCTGGGACGGGCCCATGCGCTGGCGCTGGGATATTTACGCGGTGGTGGCGCGGGCCAATATATAAATATAGGCAGTGGTCGGGGATATTCTGTGCTCGAAGTAATTGAGGCGGCTCGACGCGTCACCGGCAAATCCATCGCGGCGCGCATCGCGGCGCCGCGCGCGGGTGATCCCTCCTTGCTGGTGGCGAGTGCCGACAAGGCGCGCCAGGTGTTGGATTGGCAGCCCCAATACGCCGACCTGGAGAGCATCGTCGCCAGCGCTTGGGACTGGCATAGCCGCTATCCGCACGGCTATGGAGATAAGTAATGCAATTCAAGGCCGAAGACCATCCGCACCGGCGCTATAATCCGCTTAACGGCCAATGGGTCTTGGTGTCGCCTCATCGTGCCAAGCGCCCCTGGCAAGGACAGCGGGAGAAGGCCAGCGTCGCCGCGTGTCCCCGCTACGATCCCAGCTGTTATCTATGTCCGGGCAACGAGCGCGCAGGTGGAGCGCATAATCCGCCTTATGAGCATACCCATGTCTTTACCAATGATTTCGCCGCCTTGCTCGCAGCGGCCCCGCGGCCCGAGGGCGAGGAGCATCCGCTTTTTAAAAGCAGCGGCGTGAGTGGCACCTGTCGCGTGCTCTGTTTCTCGCCGCGGCACGACTTGAGTCTGGCCGAGATGGCCGTGGAGGAGATCACCCGGGTCGTCGAACTGTGGAGTGAGCAGGTGGCGGAGTTGGGACGGGACTATGCCTGGGTGCAGATTTTTGAGAATAGGGGCGAGGTCATGGGCTGCTCCAATTCGCACCCGCATGGTCAGGTCTGGGCGCAGGATGTTTTGCCCGACGCAGCGGTGCGCGAGGATGAAAACCAACGAGCCTATCAGCGACAACGCGATCGTCCGCTATTATTGGACTACGCCGAGGAGGAATTGGCGCGTGGCGAACGGCTTATCGCCGCGGAGGAACACTGGTTGGCCATAGTGCCCTACTGGGCGCTGTGGCCCTTTGAGATGCTGGTGTTGCCCAAGCGGCAGGTGCAACG
>JAYYUU010000172.1:0-5097 GCA_036343835.1 Candidatus Latescibacterota bacterium
CGCCCCAACGCCACCCAACTCCGTCCCCGGGCTGATCAATGAGGCCCGCACCTGCACCAACACCTCGCCCAGGCCTGGGTCGGGCAAGTCATCCTCGATGCATATCCCCTGCCCGCGACCATCGATTGCGGCCATTTTTCGTTTCATTTTTGCCAACCTCCTCTAACTAAATAAGCAGCTTGGGGGCCGCCCGCAAGTTTTCCCCGCTATTTGCGCCCCAGCCCACCGATATATTATTTTAAATAATTGGTATTTTCGTCTATCTCACCTACCCGAGGTTACCCAGTGAACATCATAATCGCTGCGGTCGTCGGAGGCATCATCCTGCTCTGGGGCGGGTTTTTGGGCTTGCTCCGGGTCGTGGATATGTTCGAGCGCAAGCACGTACTGCTCTTGGGCGCCTACACCACCCTCGTCGTCGGCTGCGTCATGGGCCTAGTGCTCTTTACCAATTACGAGCGCCAAAAGGAAAACCGCCGCGAACTGCAGGACCAGATGAACGAATTCTCCAAGCGCCTTTCCGAGCTCAGCACTCGCCTGGTCAGCCAACTCGAGGAAAAGGCCGACCTGACCGCCTCCGAATTCGAAATTCGCTCGCGATTGCAAAACGAACAGGAACACCACCAGCGCACCCGCGGCGAATTGGCGACCCAGCTCGACCAGAACAATGCCTTGCAGGACAAGCTAATAGCCGAGCGCAAAGCCCGCCTGAGCTACCAAGCGGATATCAACGCCAAACTAAATGAGCGTTTCCAGCAAGAAGATCAGCGCTACAAGGACTTTAGCGAAATCCACCGCCGCTCGCTCTCGACCGTACAAAAGCAGCTCAGCGCCCTCCAGGACGAGCTGACCCGGGTGCAAACGCGCACAACCTCGATGGAGACTAAGCAGAACTCGCTATTGGGCAAGGTCAACACCACCCGCGAGATCCAGGACCTCTCCACCCAGAAGCTCGATGCCCTCGCCCGCAGCCAGGCCGCACTCTACGACGATTTAACCCGAACCATGGCCGAAATCGACAGTCTATACTACAAGGCATTTAAAAAGTACAAACCCAAATCTCCTTAAGGAGCCAATATGAAGCGTGTATTTACCCCCTTTTTCACCCTTTGCACCATCGCCCTCTTTGCGGTCTCTTGCGCCGACGAGGAACAGGAACAGCTCCTCCGGCAATTGCAGGGCGACCTGACCAAGGCCAATGCCGCAATTGACTCGCTCACCTATTCGCTCGATGACTCCAATCTGCTGCTCGATGGCATGCGAGCCCAGGTCGACAGCACCCAGCATGTCAACGATACCTTGCTCAAAAACGTGCAGAAGCTCAATAAAGAATTGCGTAAATGGACCGCCATTGCCGAGGAGCGCAGGAAAAAGAACGAAGAGCTGAGCGGCATTATAGAGCGGATGAAACGGGAAAAACAAGCCAATACCCAAGAAATCGCCAAGTACCGCGCCGAAGCCGACAGCCTCAATGGCATACTGCTGGAGACCCACACCAGCATTCGCCGCCAGTCGGACCACATTCGCCGTCTAGAAATGGACCTGGCCCAGACCCAGGACCGGGCCGAGACCCTCGCCAAAGCGCAGGAAGCGGTGCATCTCTACGCCGCGGGCGAGAAGTATCTCAAAGACAATGGCTATCTCGATACCAGCCGCCCCTTTGGCGGTGGTTTCCGCAAGCAATACAGATTGGTCAAGAAGATCCGCAGCGACGATCCCGGCGTCCAGCTGGTGCCCATCGGCCAGGGCCACGTGCTCGAAGGCAAGATCTCCGCCTTCATCGACCGCTACGGCAAGCTCAAAAAGGGCGATGACTATCAGACCGCCAAGGTCGAAGGGGGCTCGCGGATCACCTTCGTCAACGAGCTAATCGGCGGCACGGGGGTCCTGGCGATTATCAAGGATTGAATTTTACACCATCGCACAAAAAAGGCGGGGGCTTTCAAGCCCCCGCCTTTTTTGTGCCACCCCTTCACCAGGTGTGGAGATAAACCGCCGAGCGGACCTTCTCCCCGGCCTGGTCGGTCGATAGGAGCGAATCGGCGAACGACGCGTGCTTGACCAGGCGCTCGCGGCCACCCCCTTTGAGAAAGAGGTGCAAATTGGTTTCGGGCTCGGAGACCATCCGCCGCACCATCCGGCGAAATTCAAACTCGGACAAGGGGCTGGCAATGGTGTGTCCATCCCGCGACAAGCCCATGCTCTCGCTGGTATAGAGCACCACCATATCGCCGGGCTCGGGGTCGTGGCGGTGTACCCGCCAGACGGGTTGGGTCACGTTGAGAATCATAATCCCCAGACTCAGCATCAGCATCATGATCCCCAAAAAGAGCTCCTTGCTAATATCGTGCTCATCCAACTCGGCGTCCTGGCGTTTGAGATAGCGACTCACGATTCGCCATCCCGCGCCCGAATCCAGGCATCCTCCTGGGTCGAGAGCCGCTGCAATAGATAGTCGGCCACTTTGCGCAGGGGCAAATAGGCCAGCAAACCGAACAGCGTGGTCTTAAAAGCCAAGACCAAACCCTCGGCCATCGCGCTGAGCGCCTTAAAGGTCTGGGTCGCCTCGTCGATCTGGCTCAACTCCTGGGCGGTGAGCAGTATGCCGCACACCGTGCCCAAATATCCGTAGAGGGGGATCCGCGTCAGATCGCGACGCACGTGGGTCAGGGGGTCGCCGAGAAAGCCCACCAGCTCATCCAAAACCTCCTCATCGCGACTCTTGAGATCCATATAGTGGTGGTGCTCGCGCCGCAATTGGTCCAGCAGACGCATTCTCCTCCCGCCCAGAGTCTGGCGACCCGGCCCACCCCGCCGCCCCCAGTTTTGCTCCTCGCGATAGAGGTGCATACCGATGTGCACCAGCGTCAACAAATGGCCTCCCGCCGACCAACTGATCAAGACATAGGAGAGGCGACCGATCCAGGCGAAGGCGCTGGTTTGCTGATTGAGGGCCAGATAATAGGCGGCGAGCGCGCCGATGGCCAAGCCCGCGAGCGCGCCGATGCCGGCGCCGAGATGCTGCAGATGGGGCACGTCCAGGTCGTAGGCGCGGTCGCGCCGCCGCATGCGCCGGGCCCTTTGCATTTGCAAGTAGCTACCGCTGACCCCACCGGCTAGCACCATTAAAATCCCGATTGCGATCACCAACAAATTCACGATAGCCAGACCTTTGCCCTGAAGAGCCGCCACCACTGCCGACCCGATATCCCGATATACAGCAGCAGCCCGAGTGCGGCAATCCACAGCTCCCAACGCGTCCTGCCACCGGTGACAACCACGTACTGCGCCACTCCTCCCCGACCTGGCACCGCAGCCCCCCCATACACCGGCCCCCGTTCAGCAGGGGGCACATAGTCGACCCGGCGATCTGCTTCCCCGCCGGCGCCACCGGCAAAATCGCGGGCCTTGGTCGCCTGGCGCACCCCCTTGAGTTCGCGTTTTTCGCGATAGACCAGCTCGCGCTCTGCCGCGGGCAACGCCTCGGCCCAGGCATAAAGTTTTTCCGCAGTGGCAATGCTCTGCACCTCGGCCAGCGCGCCCGCCTTGCCCAGCGTAAAGGCCAACCGCCCCCTGATAAAACCCTGATAGCGCACGTCCCGAACCGGACTCCGCCTACTCTCGAGCCGCCGCGCCAATTCGCTCCGCTCCGCTTGCAATTGCACCAGGCGGCTGACGACCAGGTGGAATTCCATCGGCTCGCGCACTGCGCTGAGTGGTCTGGCGTCGAGTGGACGACCCTGTGCCGCCTGCGCCAACTGCGCGGCGTCGAAGCCCGCCTCGAGCCGAATCTCGCCAAAGAGCCCAGCACCCCAAATAACCTCGGCACCGGGAATCTCGGGCACGGTGTGGTTGTAATAACGCACCTCCGCCAACTCGCCCCCCACCCACCAATGCTCCTCATCGGTCACCAATACCCTGCGCAAACGGGCGCGCGAATCTTGCAGATACAGCCCGGCCATAAAACCGCTCTCCACCCGGTCGGTATCCCAACAGTGGGCGCTGAGGACATTGGAATCGCGCAAATACATGGCTGGAATCTCGATCCGGGTCGGGGTCAGGCGCGTCGCGCCAATGCGGTGGCCATTGAGATGAATTTCGGCCTCGTCGTCGGCCCAGAAAATCAACACCAGTTTGGCATCGGCAGGCAATGGAGAGCCTTCCCCCTCTCGCTGAGCCAATTCGCTCAACCGCTCCCCGCCATAGAGCCGCACCAGCGTATCGACACTGGCGGCCACCTGATTGTATTGTCGCCTGAGCGCCAACGCGTCATCGGCCACCACCGGCGGCCCTAAAGCCAAAACCAACCACAGGACGACGAGCCAACGCATCTACGGCGCCGCCCCGATCGCGTCCATTTCCACCTGCAACTCCTCGCGCATCGACGCCAGATTGGAAGCCTCGGCCAAATACTGGCTCTCCTGGACGAAGTCGGTGGCCGTATCGGCGAGAAAGCGGATCCTTTGGATTTCGCGATCGATGGCGGCGACGACCCTTTGGGCCCGATCGGCCATATCGAGCTGTAGATAATTGTCGAAAAGCTGGCGATAGTCCCGGGGCTCGGACTGGTAGTAATCGACTTTCATCTGCAGGACCTGAGTGTCGTCTACCAGCTGTGGATCGCGCTGGATGGTCGGCAGCGGCAGCGAGGTCAATTCCAGGACCGGACGCGGGGGCACGGTGACGCCCAGCACTTCGAGCTCACCCGTCAGCGCGGCGGCCAGGTCATCCCACTTGGTGGCTTCCCCACGATAGGTCCGTTGGTTTTCGCCCGACGCCATATCCGCAAGCATCCGCAGCATTTCGGCCTGGTCGCCGGCGGCGTGAGTCACAGCGATATCCGCATCGTAGTCTTGCAAAAACTTGTAGAGGCGGAATAGGGCGAGAAAATCACCCTGGCTCTTGGTGTAGAAATCGACCTGGGTCTGCAAATGGACCGCGCGCTTGCGGATTTCCCCGAGCATGCTGTTGAGCAGTGGGCCCCAGAAGCGCTCCTGGAGATCGGGCATGGTCTGCGCGGCTTGCAACAGGATATCTTTGGCCCGTTGCGGATCGCGCATATAGAAATACGACCGGGCCAAATAGACCCAGATTTCG
>JAYYUU010000173.1:0-6889 GCA_036343835.1 Candidatus Latescibacterota bacterium
GACCTATAGCGTGGGGGTCGGCGCTGCGACGACGCACTATCCCAGGGAAACCTATAGCTTGTCGATTAGCTTTGGTTGCGATCCGGACCGCGCCGAGGAACTCGCCGCCGTCGTCATGGCCCAGATCGACACCCTGCAGGCGCAGGGGCCGGAAGCCCTTTATATCCAGAAGGCCAAGGAGCGGCGGCGGCGGCGCCACGAGCTGCGGCTGCGCGAAAATGGCTACTGGCTCAGCTTGCTGGATATGACCCATTTTCACCAGATCGATCCCCGTCTGGCCCTGGATTATCTCGATTATGTCGAGGGCTTGGATGCCGAGATGGTGCAGGGGGCGATCCAGCGCTATTGCAAGCGGGAAAATCATGTGCGGGTAGTATTGTTACCAGAGAGTTATATAGAGTAAAAATATATATTTACATAGATAAAGAGAAACTTCCAACTGCGGGTGAAATCGCTTGACAGCTGCACCTATGTTCAGTATTGTAATATACTGAACATAAGTGCAGCTGGGCAATGATTCCAAGGTCCTCTCTGGCGCTTCCCCCCAAGCGCCGGAAACTCCCTCAGGAGGTTTTTCCATGCAGCGACGGCGCAGGTCCCCCAGGTCCCAATCCACATCCCGTCTGGGCAGCGAGCTCAGCGCGGTCATCAATCGAGTCCGCAGCGCCTTCGGTCCCATTTCGATGCGCGATCCAGCTACTCGCCCACAGATCAAGCAGGCCGAACAGGTCGTCGACCAGACCGCGCGCCAGCTTTTGCGCGGCGAGGCCGATTTGAGCACCTGGTATCGGGCGCTGCGCCAGTACGAGGACACCTGGATGCTCGAGCTGGAGAGTGCGCGCGGTGCCCAGGGTGCATCGCCAAGCGATGCAGCTCCGCGCTGCGCCGCTTGACCCTAGCGCGTTTTCCGCCACTAGCCGGTACTGCCGATGGCAGGCCGGCTTTTATTTTTTGAGCAATGGCGATCGAGCCAGTTGCAACCACCAGAAAGGAATTTTGCATGTTGCGAGTGACGCCGCCCCGCGAGCCGGTGGGTCGCGCGTTCGCCAGTGCGGCGTTCATCGCAATGTTTTATTTTTTATCACTTTATGACTTACGGAGAGTTGCCCAAAAGGCCTCGACGGCCTATTTTGCCAACCCATATGGTCGATCGATCTACAGATGATGTACTGCCCTTTGGCAAGGCGCCCGCGCTGATTTTGCTAATCACCGCGGTGGCGGGTCTCTATCTGGCGTTCAATCCGGTATCCGAAAACGAAGCCACGATGCAGTTGTGGACCTTTGCCCGCAATCACTCGGTGCCCTATCAGAAGGCCACGCCCTCCTTTGAGGCCAAACACCCCGGCACTACGCTCGACGTGCAACTGGTCCACGGCAATGCGGTGACCAGCCGGCTCAGGGCCGCTTTCTGGGCCGATCTCGATGTGCCCGACCTCGTCGAGGTCGAAATCAGCTCGGCGGGTTCTTTTTTTCGCGGCCCGACCGAGGACGTGGGCTTTATCGACCTGCTGCCAATTTTAAAAGCTACGGGCTATTACGACCGCATCGTCAAGACGCGTTTTGCCCCCTATACCCATCGCGGCAAGATCTACGGTTTGCCGCACGACGTGCACCCGGTGATGCTGGCCTATCGTCGCGACCTCTTCGAGGAAGCCGGCATCGACGTCGCCGCGATCGAGACCTGGGACGACTTTATCGCGGCCGGTCGGCGGGTGAGCCAGCCCGGCGAGCGCTATATGATCGAGTTGTCGGACAGCGGTGCCCACCACTACGAGATGTTCCTCTTCCAGCGCGGTGGCGGCTATGTCGACGCCGAGGGGCGGTTGACGATGGACGACGAGGTGGCGCTGGAGACCCTGCTATTCTATATCCCCCTGGTGGCCGGGGCCGGCCGCATCGCCACCGATCTCGGCTCGGGTCGGGTGTTCACCCAGGCCATCGAGCAGGGCTATTTCCTCTCCTTTGTCTGTCCGGATTGGCGCAGCAAGGTCACCGAGACCGATATCCCCAGGATGCACGGCAAGATGGCGCTGATGCCCCTGCCGGCCGTTATGCCCGGTGGGCGCCGCACCAGCACCTGGGGCGGGACCATGCTCGGGATCACCAAGGCCTGTCCCGATCCGGAGTTGGCGTGGGCTGTGGCCGAGCACATGTATTTCGACAAGGCCGAGCTGGCGGTGCGTTTTCGCGCGACCAATATTTTGCCGCCTTTAAAGGACGCCTGGGAGCATCCGGCCTTCGACGAGCGGCGGCCCTATTGGTCGGGGCAGCCACTGGGTCGGCTCTACGCCGATCTGGCCGACGATGTGCCGCCGCAATACGCCAGCCCCCTGGTCGAGACGGTCAAGTCCAAAATGGCCGGGGTAATCTCGGCGTGCGCGGTCTATTATCGCGATAATGGCGCGGCGGGTTTTGCCGACTTCGCGCGCCAGCGACTGGCGAGTGCCGGCGACGAGGTGCGCCGCTACATGCGGAGGAATCCCTTTTGAGCGCCCTGTTTTTCCGCCTGCAGCACCGCTATGCGCCCTATCTCTTCGTCGCGCCCTTTGTGGTGCTCTTTCTGACCTTTACGCTCTACCCGCTGCTCAAGAGCGTCCAGCTTTCGTTCTATACCACCAATGGACCCAAGTCGCAGATCTTCGTCGGGCTGGAGAATTTCCGCTTCCTAGTCGGCGACCCGGCCTTCCACAAGGCCGTGGGCAATACCTGCATCTACGCTTTGTGCTCGGTCTTTTTGCAGTTGCCGCTGAGTTTGGGGCTGGCGCTGTTGCTCAATAGCAGCCTGGTCAAGGGGCGGGACTTTTTCCGCTTCAGTTTCTTTTCGCCGCACCTGGTCGGCCAGGTCTTCGTGGCGGTGCTGTTCTCGGTGATCTTCATCCCCAAGTTCGGTCTTTTTAACCGCGTATTGCACTTGCTTTTCGGCGTGGCGGTGGACACCAAGTGGCTGGGCGATCCCGGGCTGGTGATGCCGGCGCTGGTGTTGACTTCGCTGTGGATGTATGTGGGCTTTAATATGATCTACTTCCTCGCGGCGCTGCAGAGTGTTGACCGCTCGCTCTACGAGGCGGCGCAGGTCGATGGGGCGGGCGCTTTCAAGCAATTTCTGCACGTGACCCTGCCGGGGATCCGCGGGGTGGCGGTCTTCGTCGCAGTGTTGAGCACCATCGGCTCGTTTCAACTGTTCGAATTGCCCTATGTGATGCTCAACAATACCTCCGGGCCCGACAACTCGGGGTTGACGGTGGTGATGTATCTGTATCAGAATGGCTTCGTCTCGGGCGATCTGGGCTACGCCTCGGCCATCGGTTGGACGCTGACCTTCGGGGTGCTGGTGATCTCGCTTGTACAGATGTGGCTGTCGGGGACCTGGAAGACGGAGGATTGAGATGAGCAGGTCGAAAATCGCGCTCTACGCGGCACTGGCCTTTTGCGCGGTATTGATGTTGACGCCGCTGGTGTGGCTTATCGCGGCGACGACCAAGGGGCCGGACGATCTCTTCCACTATCTGTTCTTTGCCCCCCATCTTACGGGCTACAACTTCCAGCAGCTCTTCGAGCAAATCCCCTATGTCCGCTTTATGATGAATAGTTTCTTCGTCGCCGGGGCCACGGTGCTGGTGCAGTTGTTCTTCTCCTCGCTGGGTGGCTTCGCGCTGGCCAAATACGAGTTCAAGGGCAAGAAGCTGATCATGGTGCTGATGCTGGCGACGATGATGATTCCGGCGCAGGTGATGCTGGCGCCGATGTACGAGCTGATCTATATGATGGGGCTGGTCGACTCGTACTTGGGCCTGATCATCCCCGGGGCGGTGAGTGTCTTCGGGATGTTTTTGTTTCGGCAAGCGATGCTCGATATGCCCGACGACCTATTGCAGGCGGGCCGGATCGACGGCTGCACCGAGTTGCGGCTCTATTGGGATGTGGTGCTGCCGGTGTCGCGGCCGATGATCGGCGCTTTTAGCCTGATTGCCTTTATGGGCTCGTGGAACAACTTCCTCTGGCCGCAGATCGTGCTGCATCACCAGGCGCGTTTCACCCTGCCGATCGGTCTCAACCAGATGGTCGGGCTCTACGCCCAGGAATACGGCTCGATGATGGCGGGGACTTTTTTGGCGGTGGTGCCGGTGGTGATTCTGTTCTTTGTCCTGCAGCAGGAGTTTATCAGCGGGTTGACGGCCGGGGCGGTGAAGGGCTAGACCCTCTGAGCGCGACCACTCGTGTGCGCAAGTCCGACCTTGATTGCTGTCGAGGCGCTATGGAGCCGTGCGCAAGTTCACAGCGCCTTGCAGAAGAACACCTCGCCAATACCGCCCTCGTTGATGCCCGCTATAAAGCCGCATTCCGCAAAATCCATGTGCCGATAGCAGGCCTGCGGCGGGGCTGCGTTGGCTTGGGACGAGCTATAGAGTGCGGTGTGGCCGTCGTTGCACAGCAACTGTTCGATATGGGCCAATAGTGCCCGCCGCGTCCCACGCCTTGTTGGCGATGGCGTTCGACTACGCTGATAAGGGCGATATAGGGAATATCCGACCACAGGTATTCCAGCCGCAGATAGCCGACTGGCGTCCCGTCTCGTTCGGCAAGGAAGACTTCGCCCGCCGCAATTTTACGGCGCAAAACCCCATCGGCTAGATAACCGTCCTGGCCGACGAAGTCCCGGTCGGCGATTTCAGCACGGCGGACTGAGATCGTCATAATTTACGCGCCGGCGGGTGCACTTACTCTCCTTTGAATATGCCAAAGGCGAAGGCCTCGGGCAGGTCTTCAAAGATGATTTCTCCTTTCTCATCGGTCTCCAGCAGTTTGGCCATATATTCGTACCACTTATCCAGAACGGACACTTCGCGGCTGTTATTCCAATCTTCCTCGGTGGGGGCGACGGCGTGGATGATGAGATTTTCGCCGAAGCGGTAGATGGCCATGCTGACGTCATTGTCGCTCATGCTGTCGGCGATTTCGGGCCACAGTTCGTCGTGGGCTTTTTTGTATTCGGCATAGGCGCCTGAGCGGAGCGTCATGGCCAGACCGATTGAATACATGGGGCAATCTCCTCGTTTAAGTTAATCGCGTCATTTGATATGGGCGATATAGAGTGTCGGTGTGGATGCAGATGGTCATGGTCAGGGGCTTCCGGCAGTAGCTCCAGCTAGCGGCCGGGACATCTCGTATTCGATGAGGGCGGGGTCGTTGGGATAGGGTTCAGTGCGTCCGGTCATAGAGAAACCGAGGCTTTGGTAAAAGGCAATCGCCGGCTCGTTGTCGGAAGTTACCATCAGATATAGGGCGCTTGCGTGGCGCGAGTCAGCCCAGGCGGTGATCGCGTCGACCAGCCGGCGCCCGACGTTCAGACGGCGGTGCGAGCCCGCCACCCACATCGAAAACAGGTTGGCTTGGGAGGCGGTATCGCGGTCAAAGTAGCCGCCGGCGAGACCGCAGGGAGCACCTGCGGCCAAGGCGAGATAAACGGTGGCCCGTTCGCCCGATAACTGGCTTGCCCGTTCGATCCACTCGGCATCGCTGTATTGAGCTTCCTTGGCGTAGGTTGAGCCAAAGGCGCTGGGCGTGTCCTGCAAAGCCTGGAGGCGTACGGCTTTGTAGGACATCGCATTTTGTGGGGTGACGAGTTCGAGTACGATCATCTACAGACCTTGGGCATTTTTTCGCAGGATCGCTTGGGAGGAGCTGCGCAATATGCGGTGGCGAAGTCTACTATATAAGCTGCGACAAGCCCGCTGTCCACTCATTGGCCAGCCCCAGTTCCGCCGCCAGGTGCAGAATCGTATAGCGCGAACGGATGTCTTTGCTGTGGCTTATGGCGCGCTGGGCCCGCTCGGGTGTGACGCCGATTTCGCGGAAAGTGGTCGGGCATTGGGCCGCCACGAGTTCCGACCTGATCGCTGCGACCCCGCGGAGCGTCGAGCGGAGCTCGGACTGGAGATTGTCCCATTCCGCCTGCAAGCGCGTCAGTCGGATGCGCAGTTTGGCGCCGGTGGGGTAGCCCGCTTGGGCGTGGGGCAGGACGGCCTCGGCCAGTGGACCGAAGCGCTGGCGCACGCTAGCCTGGTATTCATTCCAGGGTGGATGCCGGGCGACGAGGGCTTCCAGATCGATGGTCGCCGGATCGAACGCGAGTAGTTTTTCATAAAGGGCGGCCGTCGCCAGGGTCGCTACGCCGACCTGGCAGCCGTGCAGGTCATTGGGCGGAACTGCAGGAGCTGCATCGCCATGCGATGCGCCCAGGGCGTGGTGGGTCATGTCGAGATAGTGGCTGATCAGGTGTTCGCCGCCGCTGGCCGGTGCCGAAGAGCCGGCGACATTCATCGCCAGGCCCGAGAGGCAGAGGCTGGCCATAAGTTTGCCCACGGCGTCGATATCGCGAGCGGGCAGTTTAGCGGCCACTCCGTCGAGGAGATCGGCGCTGGTTTTGATGAGGTCGGCGGCGGCGGTGGAATACGTGCCGGCGTTGAGCTTGCGGGCCAGCAGCCAATCGGCATTGCTCACCGGCTTGGAGAGCAAGTCGCCCAAACCGGCGGCGAGCATGCGATAGGGCGCCCGGGCGAGCAGGTCGAGGTCGGCGAGACAGGCCAGAGGTGGGTTGCAGGGTTGGGTGGTTTTGACGCCGTCTGCGAGCAGGGCGGCGATGGAGGAGGTATAGCCATTCATCGAGGGGGCGGTGGCGAGGACGGCATAGGGGAGTTGGGCCTGGTGGGCCGCCATTTTGGCGATGTCGTTGAGCGTGCCCGAACCAATGGCGACGATCGCGGTCGCGGTGTGGAGATGGGGGAGGAGGGCGGCGACGGCCTGGTCGGAAGCTATGGGGCGAGATTCCTCCATTATATATTGAGCAGCCTCGATGCCCACGCGTTTTAAGCTGGTGGCGACCATGGAG
>JAYYUU010000174.1:0-6600 GCA_036343835.1 Candidatus Latescibacterota bacterium
GCAAGGCGGCCGACTGGCGCCATTGGCGCCAGTCGCTTAAATCCCGCCCGTGGCCCTCCTGTAATACCAGCGAAAACCCGTCGCCATCGGCCGCCTCGGGCCAATCCTCGTCGTCGTCGTATTTGAAGTCGAAGATGGGGTCGCCGCTTGGCGTGCTCAGCGTCAGGCGCTCGCCGCCATTGTTGAGCTGGCCGGAGAATTCGCCAAAAGGCGCGCTGCCATAGCGGCTCGCGAACGCCCGGCTGTCGGCGGCGAGGACGATAAAGCGGCCCGGGAGCAACAAGCTAGCGGCGGGAAAGGTATAATCGATGCCGTCGGTAAAGGCCGCCAGCGACAGATCCAACGGCTCGTCGCCGGCATTGTACAATTCGATGAATTCCATATCCCGGTCTGCGAAAACCTCGCCGGGCAGGGGGTTGTAGTGGATTTCGGAGACGCGGATATCGCCGAGGTCGGCTTCGACTTCGAGAATGAGTTGGCGCAGAGTACTCCACGTCTCCGGTCCGGTTTCGGCGTCTGGAGCCCGCGGGACCAGCCGCACGTCGTCGAGGTAGAAGGTCCCCGTGAGATTGCCCAAAATGGCGATTTTCCTGGGCGATGTCTCCAATTCAAATGCGTCCAGCGGCAATTCGACCAGCTGCCACTCCGGCCGACTTAAGTCGACGTGCGACCGGGTGAGGCCGACTAAATGATCGTTGACGCTGACAAATAATAGGCCAACCGGCTGGCCGCGCGCGTCACCTGGGTGGAAGGCGAAAGACAGGCTGCCGTATTCCGCGACGCGCCCATCGGCGGAAAACGCGATCTCCCACGGGCGATTGAAGCCCGCCGCACTGACGGAAAATGCCGCGGCGACGCGCCCGCTGCGGACCGTCTGCGCATGGGCGAGTTCCGGAGTGTCCGCACCGTCCGCGACATCAACCCGCCAACCCTCGGTCAGGCCTTCCGCGAAGATGGACAGCGCCTCCTGGGGAACGGATTTGGTCCCCAGAACCCGGGCCTTCAACACGCTGGTACTGAACACCTCTATCTCCGTCGCGGCAAGGGCCGTTTGCGCCGCCGGCGACGGGCGGCCATCGGGCAAGCGGGGGTCGGACCCGTCCAGAGTATAAAAAATGCGCCCATTGCCATTGGGGTTTTCCACAATGACGCTGGTCCCCGCCGGGACTTTGCGCACGGCCTCGGCGATCGGACCCTCCGCCATTGCAAATATGGCCCTGAACACCGTCGGAAACAGACCGGCATCCTGCAACTGCCCGAGGACGATATCACCGCGCAGCGGAAAATAGTTGTCGACGAGGTGGTCGATGCCCTCGCGCCAGTCGCGCTGGGTGCGGGCCCGACCGGCGTGCGCGTCCCCCCAGCGGGCTGATTCGGCGATGATCGCGGTCTCGATCTGGGCGGCGCGGCGCAAAAAACGCGTTAGGGCCGCCGCCGCGGTCAGGGCGCCCCCGTCAAAGAAATGTTGCTGGACGCGATCGGCGAAGCGAGCGCGATAAGCGGGGTGTGCGGTGAGGCGGTGGTGCAGCCACTGCGGGTGGAAATTCTCAAATGCGCTCACCGTCATCCGCTCGCCGCCGCTGAGGTTGCCAATATTGACGCGATTCTCCTCGAGGCCGATGCCCGGCCCGAAGGGCCTCGTGAGCAAGGTGTGTTCGGCGTCGTGGACGAAGAAGCGGAAACCCATCCCGCCCCGGCGATCGTAGATGGCGAAAAAGTTATTGGGCTTTTTGTTGCTGAGGAATTTGGAGACCGGCGCGTCGAAATTGCCCCCGTAAAAGATGATCAGCATATAGTCGATGAGATTGTCGATGTCGACCATGATATCGCGATCGGGATTGCGACGGCCGTCGGGATCCATGCCCTGGAGGCGATAGTAATTCTCGTTGGATTCGTATCCCTGCTGCGTGAGGTCGAAGACCCGCCGCCACGACTCGAGATCGCCGTCGGTGGCCTCGACGACCCAGCGAAACTCCGACGGGTCGACCTTGACCACGTCGTAATCCTCGCGCCCGCCGCCGAAATAAGTGGCCGCATAGGCGGCCTCGGCGCGCTCCTGCGTCTGAAAAAGCCCCCAATAGCTCCCGTTGAGATACAGGTGATAATAGTCGCTGCGGGTATGGGGGCGTCCCATATCGCGCTGGGTATCGCGAGAAAAAACATCGCGGTTCATGATATTGAGATCCGCCTCGTAGCCCCCGTTGCTCCAGGCGTAATTCTGGCTGGCCCGCAGGTCTATTTTGTCGAAGCTTTGCGCGCCCTCAGCGCCGAATAGAGGATATTTCAACTTGGCCGCGCCATATTCGGAGCGGAAGAACAGGCGGAAGGCGTGCTTCGGGTTAAAGTCGTTGCGGCTATAGCCCCCGCGGATCCGCAGACCGGCATCGATTTGGAAGCCCTCGTCGCCATTGGGATAGAGCAATTCGACCGAGGCCGGACGCTCCCAGAGGCGGCCTCGTTCCGTGGCGTTGAGATAGATTCCGATATCGGCGTCGAAAATATTCGCGATGGCGGTGCTAATAGCAAAGGTGGGGATGGCGAGAAAGGCCTCTTCGATCAGGTCTGCATAGCGCGCGTCGTTGAGGATCTCCGGGTCGAGGCCATAGTCGATAAACTGGTCCTTTTTCCCCGGGGGTGCCCACAGCGCGCCGGGTGCCTCGCCGTCGGGCGAGAGGTGTCGGATCTGATTGATGAACAGATAGGTATGGGTGGTGACATCGACAAAGGGATCGTTGGCGAGTGTGGCCCGGACGATGACGGCGGGCGAGCGATCGCGCAGGGAGAAATCGAGCGGATCGATCCGCAGGACCAGGGGCGTAGCGGCCCGTTGAGCGGTAGATGATGTCCGGGGATCGGAGCCGTCGAGGGTATATTTGACCGCGGCCTGGTCTGCCGCGGCAATGGTCAAGTCAAAAGGGTCACGATAAAAACCGCGGGATGCCGAAAAAACGGGACTGAGATCGATTTCGCCGTCCTGGGCCGGTGCCGCTTCAGCGCCGAACAGGATCAGGATCGCGAGACATTGCCGTATCATAAACCGCATGCACTTGCCCTTTCGGGGCGCTTGGGCTGGGTAGCTGCCAACGCCACCACCGCCAGCGGGGCCGCCAAACCCGCACAGGCCCAAAGCACCTCGCTGAAACCACCAAAATAATCGAAGGCCACCCCCATCAAGAAAGGTCCGGCCCCCGACGCGGCGACGCCAATCGTCGATACCGAACCGCGAATCTTGCCCAGATGCCGGCGGCCATAATAGCGCACCCACATCGTCTCGCCCACCGACATCAACAACCCGCTACCCAGCGCCGAGCACACCGGGAAAACATAGGGCAACCACGCCGCGTCCAATGCATTGAGCACGGTTAAACCCGCGCACTGGCATATCAAGGCCACCATTAAAAGCAAATTCAATGGCACGCGGTCGGCCAGCATCCCACCGCCGACGCGACTACTCGCAACGATAAAGGCGTAGATCGAAAACATCTTCGCCACCGCCGCCGCGTCCAGCCCGCGACCGGCGAAGATCGACACGATGTGGAACTGCACCCCCGTTCCGCTCATCGACCACGAGGCCATGCAACAGACGGCGATCCAATACGCCCGCGAACGCCACACTTGCCGCAACGTAAATACGGGGTCTGCAACCCGGGCAGATTCACCGACCTTGTCCTCGTCGACTACGCCCCCATCGGGCAGCTGCCCCATATCTTCGGGCCGGTTGCGAAAAACGAACGCCAGCAGTGGAAAGAGCAATAGCCAAACCGCACCACCCAAGACCGCATAGGCCCCGCGCCATCCATAGGTCTCAATCAGCACAATCCCCAGCGCCGGAATGACCCCAATGGCCGCCGCAATACCCACATTGGCCAAGCCACTGGCCAGCCCCAACCGCCGATTAAACCACATTGCCAACGCATTGCGCGCCAGCATGCTCATCGCACCCTGTCCCAAAAGTCGCAAAAAGAAAAAGGCCAGAAAAAGCGTAAACAGCCCCGAAATCTGCGTCACGCCCAGACAGGTAGTGCCAAACAGGAACACTACGCCCACCAATACGCGCCGCGGCCCGTAGCGATCCATCAGGGCCCCGACATAGATCAACGGCAGCGACGCCAGCATCGTCCCCGCCGCATACGCTCCGCTCAGCTCGCTGCTCGACAGCCCCAGCGCCGCGCGCAAATACGGATTAAAAACAGCAATGCCATAAGTCTGCCCCGGCGACGTGCAAATACTTATCAGCGTCACCGCCGGCACCATCAGCCAGCCATAAAAAAGAGGCAGGCGACTCATCTAGCCCCCTGCCCGGAAGACTTTCGCTTGTCCATCACGCCGGTGTCGATATCTTTTGCCCCCTCACCGCGCCCGCTGTCAGGCCGATGGCGCTACCGTCAGCCGCCCCTCCACTCCGTGCTTCTCGATAAGCTCCGCCACCAGCCCGCTGGCCTTAGCCTCTTCGACGAAGTCGCGCAAAAAAGCAGCGGCGATCTCGCGATCCGGCTTGGTGCCGATGGCCTGCTGCACGGCAGTAAACTGGCCGTCGAGAATCCGCGCGCCCGGCAGCTTCTCCACATGGTTGATCCGGCGTGGCCGCAGACCCGCCAACGCCTCCAGCCCCTGCTCCACAAACACCTCGACCGACGCGTCGACGCCGTCTGTCTTGACCAGTTCCGCATGCTCGACATTGCCACTCAGCCACAATCCATAGGCACTGCGCCCGTAAACCCCAATCCGCACCCCCTCGCGGTCGACCTCGTCGACGGACTGTATCGGCGAGCCAGCCGGCACCAGATAGGTCGCCTCAATCTCTGCATACGCCGCAGTAAAAGCGATTGTCTTGGCCCGCTCCGGCTCCGCGCCGATATTGCCGATATCCCAGATATCCTCAACGGCAGCATCCGCCAACTCACCCGGCGTGGCGAAGGTTATATACTCCACCCCGACGCCCAAACGGTCGGCCACCGCACGGGCCATATCTGGCGAGACGCCCACCGGATCGCCCTCCGGGGTCTTGCCGGTGACCAGCAGAAAATTAGACAGATTAATGGCGACGCGGAGGACGCCGGTCGGTGCGAGTTCAGCACGCGCTTGTTCGAACATGAGAGTCCCGTTTCAATGTTGGAGGTCGGGAATACGCACCGAATCAAAGGTGCGAGATACGCAAATAATAAATGGCCTGGGGAGGTACGAGGTCAAGTCGCGACGGTCGTCCTCAACGCTCCACTCGCCCCACCGCACCGATAGCCCCACCTTCCCACTTGATTATATTTTGCTAAAGTGGATTTACCTATCCCAACGATAGGATACAATAGCGGTTGTGTTGGCATTTTATTTTTTTTCAGAAACTCACCTGACGGGAAGAGAATAGATGAATCGTCTACAAAACAGACGGGGCCGCCTGAGCAAATGGTTGATCGCAATCGCTGTGGTTTGGAGCGTCCAGATCAGCTATGCTGGGGATAATATGCCTCCCGTCGCGCAGTTAATGACGGCCACACCCTTTGTCAACGAAGCCACAACCCTGTCGTATATCTTGTTCGATGAAGACGACGATGTGGACGAGAATCTGACCTATGCCTTGTATGTTTATCCGAATAATAGACTGGTGTCGGTCGAGGATATCCGTATCTTTGCCACGCTGATCGCCGACCAGAGAGATCTCACCTATGTGGAAGGCACGGGCGATTTTACCGAAGGGACTGCTGCTGATGATGTCCAGGAATACACTTGGGACGATCCGGGTATTGCGCTGAGTAATCAGGACTTTGCGCCGGCTGACAAAATTTTGCCTGGCGACTATTACGTTTATCTAGTGGTGGACGACGGTGTGAATGCGCCCGTGATCGCGGTATCGGATTATGTCATTCGGGTCAACGACCTCGTCGCTACCGCCGTCGAGTCGTCGAGTTGGGGGCAGATCAAGACAAAATTGTTCTGTACTAGCGAACCTTATCCGGTCTATCCAGCCCTATACCCGTAAGCGCCCCGAATAGCGTCTCCAACCGCGCTACGTCCTCTGCGGGCAGCGGCGGACCCAGCATCGAATCGATATTCGCCCGCACGTGTTCCAGATTGCCCGTCCCGAATAACACCACATCCGAACCTGCCGCGTACCGACAATAGCGATAGGCCGCATCGATCAGGCTGTGGGCTCCGCTCTCGTGGATGAGAAACCCGAGCGGATCCGCTGCGTCTATCGACTCTGCCTGCAGTAGCCCTTGCGCCACCAACTCCTGCACCACCCGCTGCAAGCGACCCTCCTCGCTAAACAACACCCGTACCGCAAACATGATGAGGACGCCAATGCCCTTGGCAAGCGTCGTTGGAAAGATGGTGCGCGCCGCCGACTGGTGCAGCATATGGTAGGCAATCATGATCACCCGAAAGCAGTCCTCATCCACCGCCTGCACCAGCGATTCGTGCTCGTGGTCTTCCGGTGGTATTTCCGTGATGCCAAGGAATTTAAACTTTCCCTTCTCCCCCTCGGCGACGAGGACGGGCACCAGCGTTTCCAGCGCATAGGTATAGTCGTCTGGCGCAACACCGTGCAGATGGAATACATCGATGCAGCCCAGGCCGAGGCTGCGCAGCGATTGATCCAGACTG
>JAYYUU010000175.1:0-12050 GCA_036343835.1 Candidatus Latescibacterota bacterium
AATAAAAAGAATTACACGGCCGGCGCCCCGAACCCCCCCATCGCGGCCACCGCCGCGGCGCCGACCAGAGCCTGCAGGACGCGCGGTCGCGCCGGCGCGGCCAACCGCAACCCGGTCCGGTAGCGCACGGCGTGGGCGAGGGCGAAAACCAGCAGCACAACCAACATTTCTTGCAATGTCCCCCAGTCGCGGACGGTTTCGACCGCGGTGGACCGCCACCATAGCGCGAAATCCTCCAGCCGCTCGACGCGGAACAGGAACCAGCCGACCAGCACCAGGTGGAAGGTCAGTGCCACGCGCCCGGCCCGCCGTTGGTAGCCGCCGTCCGTCGGAGCCTGTAGCCACCCCGTGGCGCGGGCGGCGGCCAGTAGCGCACCGTGGTACAAGCCCCAGCAGAGGAAGTTCCACGCGGCCCCGTGCCAGAAACCGCCCAACGCCATCGTCAGCATAAGGTTGCGCAGGGTCCGATTGCGGCCGTCGCGATTGCCGCCCAGCGAAATGTAGATATAGTCCCGCAACTAGGACGACAGCGAAATGTGCCAGCGGCGCCAGAACTCGACGATGCCTTGTGAAAAATAGGGATAGTCGAAATTTAGCGGTATCTCAATTCCGATCCATTTGGCCACGCCGCGGGCGATATCGGTATAGCCCGAAAAATCGCAATAGATCTGCGCCGCAAAGGCGTAGGTGGCCAGGGCGAGTTCTACTTGGGAATAACCGAAGGGATCGGCGTAGACAGCGTCCACTTAGAGCGCCAGGTTATCGGCGATGAGCACCTTCTTCATTAAGCCGGAAAGAACCAGGTGCGGGGCGCGCCGATGGACTGGACGGAATCCGGGGGCAGCGCGGGTTTTTCGAGGGCGTCAACAAGCCCCGCGTAATCGACCAGCTCGATATCCCGCTCCGCCAGCGCCGCCAGCACGCGCTCGAGTTCACCCGATTCGAGGACGTCCTTGGGGTCGAAATAGACGTTTACCAGCCCGCAGCCGCCGGCGGCCGCATCGGCGAGCACCGCGAAGAGATCCGCCAGTTCGCCGGGGCCGCAGTGGCTGGCGCCGCGCTTGCCCAAGGCGTGCCAGGAATCGAATACCCCGCAGGGGTGCAGCGGGCACGGGCTGACCGGAATCTCCCAGAGGCCTTCCCCCGTGCGATAGGGCGCGCCGCCGCGTTCGGCCGCCATGACCGACGAGGAGAAGCGATAACCCAACTCGACCAGCGGCCCGTAGACGTCGTCCACGTGCAGCGCGCCGAAGTGCGGGGTGCGGAATCCCACCGGCTCCACGCCGAGGATCTCGGCGAGGGTGGCGTGTCCACGCTCGATTTCCTCGCGCCTTTGCCGCGGACCGATGCGGTTAAAGGGGGTCCGGCTCAGCCCGTCGGCGCGGGCGTAGTCGTAATCGGGGTGGTAGAGGTTGGGGTGGGTCTCAGTGTGGTTGAGGATCTCGTAACCCGCCTCGACCAGCAGCCGGTGCTCATCGGGATACCGGCGCACCCATTGGCCGATACAGGCGAAGGAGGCCCGGATCCCATAGCGCTGTAAAAGCGGCAACAGCCGCGGCAGGGCTTCGACGTCGCGGGGAAAATCGCAATCGAAGGAGACGATGCAGTACGGGCAGCCGCTCCCGGGACGACCGCCCATGATGCGGCGGAAGAAGTATCTGGGGAACACCAGCGCCGCCACTTTACGCGCATTGGCCGCCAGCCGGCCCATCGCTCAGGCGACCTCACCTACGGCCTGCGCGACGGGCTTGCGCCCGCGCATGCCCTTGCTCTCGACGCCGTAGACGTCGCCCAGTCCCTTTTCTCTGAACCAGCCCTCGACTTCTTCCATCGGGAAGTGGAACTGGTATTGCGGGTGGTACCAGTCGAAGGTGTCGATGTGGGAAATCCGCCAGTTGCGGTCGCAGCGGATAGTGCCCAAAATCAACTCGCGCACACCGGGGATAAACCGCCCCACCTTCCAGTAGAACCAGTTGAGCGGCACGCACAGGTAGGACAGGTTATATAGGGTCTTCAAGGGCAGGCGCAGCGAAATCTTGCGGATCATGCCCTCGATAAAGCGCGCCGGCGCCGGACGCTTGCGGTAGATTTTGACCGAGATGTCCCCGCCGGGACGGACGAAGTCGACCAGCCCCTCGAACGCCCGCCGCGGATCGGGGGTGTGGTGCAGGACGCCCCAGCTGTAGACCACGTCGAAGAGATCCTTGCGTAAGGGTGGGTGGAACAGGTCGGTCTGCACGATGTGCACCTTGGGCATGTCCCTGGTGATGCGCCGGGCGTTGATCACCGCCACGCTGAGGTCGATCCCCACGACCTCGGCGCCGTAGTCCTGGACGATCCGGGTGTGGCGGCCGTAGCCGCAACCGGCATCGAGCACCAGCTTAGAGGTGAAAAACTCGGGCGTCAGCCCCCCTTCCAGCACATAGCCCTCGTCGCGCTCGTCGCGCACCGTCGAATAGATGGTCCATTCAAAGCCGAAGCTGTCCTGGGTCTTTTTCTTTTCTTCCTCGAAGCGTTCGATCTCCTCCTCGGAAATCGCCCACTCCGGCAAGCGGTCGGCATATTGCTTGGCAAAGTCGCTGTAGATATCGAGGGCGTTGGGCAAAATCACCGGTACTGCGTCTACGATCGGGTACCACGCCCCACAGGGACAGCGCAGAATGCCCTGGTCGACTTCCGTCTGACCATCGAGATTTTGGCTCGTGGTAAACTCTTCACAGCTAAATTCATCCCCGCACTGGGGGCAGGCCAACAATTCAAGCAGTCGGTACTTCATTTATCCACTCCTCTTCGCGTCATTTGCTAAAATCTGGCAAATAACATGCCAGGCCAAGCGTCATCCCGTGATACCTATGGCGCCTGGCAGCGCATTCGAATCGTCCCTATCCCCTTTATCTTTTACCGGTAAATCCAGGTGGCCCAGCATTTTTCGCCACTTTTCAATTTGGGTTTGGGCGCTAAATAACCCGCGGATGGACTCCGCATTGCCGCGACAGCGACGCCGCAGATCCCCATCTTCGATCATGGTCCGCAAGCAGCGCGCCAGATCCTCGACATCGCCGGCGTCTGAGACCAAGCCGATTTCATAGCGCTCGACGATTTCCCGCGCGGCCCCTTGCGGCAGCGAGGCGACGATCGGCACGCCGGCTTCGATATAATCGAAGAGCTTGGTCGGCGTCGCGTAGGCGTAGGTCGCATCGCTCAGCGAGAAAAAACCTATATCGGCCGTCGCCACCCGCTCGGCGACCTCGGCCTGGGGCAGAAATCCGCCGAAGCGGCAACCCGGCACCAGGGATTTTCTTATCTTCGTTTTAAAATAAGGACTTTCGGGGCCATAGAGCTCGATCTCGACCCGCTTGGTCCTCATGGCCTCCCCCGTTCGGGCGCGGTCATAGGCCCGGATTAGAATCTCGGGTTTTTGCACCGCGGACATCGCGCCGGCGTATATCACCCGCAGAGGACCCGCTGTATCACCGTCGCCCCGGCGCTCTGCAGTGGCCGCGGGCGGGACGATATTGTAGACCACTTCGACCTTCTCCGGCGGCAGACCGTAGCGCGCGAGCACATCGCGGCGCAGGGCATCGGTTGTGACGCTGACGCGGTCGGCCGCGGCGACGATGCGGCGCTCCATAAAGCGGTAGACCGGCCCCAGGAATCGTCGCCCTCCCCGGGCCATAACCCCGGAAAAATCATCCCTGAAATCCACCAGTAACGGCAAATTTTTCCACCGACTGACCAGATAGCCCACCACCAGATCGGAAAACACCGGGTAGACGGCGAAGATCGCTCCGGGCGCGGCAAAGAGCGCCGCCCGGCGCCGCCAGACCCGCCAGGCCCAATTCAAATAGTAGCAGGGCAACAGACCGATGGCGTAGAGGGCGATATTTAGCCCGAGCCAATTGGGGGCTGGCACGCGGTGCACCCGCAATCGCGGGTGTAAGCCCTGTTCCAGGCTGCGGTCCTGCTGATAGGCGATGAGCCCACCGTCCTCGCGCTCCATGCAGACCACCTCGACGTCGTAGTCCGCCGCCAGATGGTTGGCTACGCAGGCATTGGTAATGGCATTGCCGCGGCCGAAGGGCGGGAAACAGCAGGCGACGAAGTAGAGTTTGTGCTTCATATCCGCACCGTCCTCACGAAGGATAGACCACCTCGAAGACCACGTAGCGCTGGTCCCGGTACAGGAGTTTAAGGTATTTCTTGCGGAATTCCTCTTGCAGGGCGTCGGCAAAATACTGGGGATAGCCCAGTATCTCGCGTCCCGGGGGAACGTAGATCATCCGCACGATATGAGTGATGCCGAGCTGCCCCATCTTCTCCAACAGCGATTCCGAGGTCGGGTAGTCGCCGTACTGCAGCAGCATCTGATAGGGATGGTCCCACATATAGGGTCGGCTGCAGTAATAACCTTTGACGATGCCCTGCAATAACACTTTGGCATCTGCGGGCAGGTATTTATCGACGAAGTGGAAAGCCTGGTAGTTGTCCTCGTTTTCGAGCAGGAAGCCCTGCGGGGTCTGGGGCGAAAGGGCGTATTGCAGCCCCTGGTAAGACCACGCGTAGCCCTGGCCGAGATTGGCAACCAGGGTGCCGACGAAGACGACCTTGAAGACCATGCCGACAAGCAGCTGCCGCTGGCGCCCCAACCGCTCCGCCACATAGCCGGCCAGGATGCTGAGCAGGGCGAGCAGGGCGATATTGTAGCGCGGATTGCCGTCGACGTAGAGCACCGCGATCAGGTAGTAGGCCAGCCCGGCCGCGATCAGCCACCGCAGCACCGACACCCGCCAATAGAGCAGCGCTCCCGGCACCAGGGCCAGGAAGTATATGCCCGTAGCCCGCTGCCATCCCAGACTGCTGTCCCAGGCCCAATGCCACAACGACGTGGCCACGGCGTGCGCCAAATCCAGCGCGCGCACACCGAAGTCGACCGGCTGTGCCCCGACGACTCCCGCGGAAATGCTGTAGCCGCCCCCGTAGGGCAAGCCGCCGAACAGTCCGTTGGCCACCGGCCAGACCGGATTCCCCGACTCCCAAAGCGCCCGCAAATACCACGGCGAGGCCAACCCCACGGCAATCGAGCCGTAGAGCGCCAACGACAGAACGGTTGCCCCGGCGCCCTCGCGGCGGTAGAGGCTGTGCCCGGCCACGACCAGCGCTCCGGCAAGGGCGAGGAAAATGCCGGTGTGCTTGGAGCCCATGGCCAGCCCCATAAAAACCGCTGCCAGCATCAGCGACCGGTGCCCGCCCTCCTGCAACCACTTGTAGAGCGCCCACAAACCGAGGAATTGGAAAAACCCCACGCCGATATCGACATAGCTCAGTGGCGCGAAAAACACGAACACCGGCGTAAAGGAAAAGGCCGCGATTGCCCAAGCCCCGACCCGGCCGTCGAAATAGCGGCGACAAAAGCACCAGAGGGCCACCACCGTGGCTCCACCCATAAACCAGTGCATCACCTGCGCCAGCGAAGCGTCGCGCAAGCCGATGGACAGCAGGAAGAGCATGCCGACATTGTCCGGATAAAGCGCCCCGGTCAACGTCCGTTCGAAACCGATGTGGTGGCGGAGCAAATAGAGCCTGGGCAGGGCCAGATGGTAGGCCAGCGGATCGACCGCGCCGTGGGCGGGCAGCAGCGCCCGCAAGAGGTTGAGGAATAGCCCGATCCCGGCCAGGACCAACAACCAGAAATGAAAGCTGCGCCATTCCAGCCGGGCGCCGCGCAAATAGCCCTGCAGGCGAGCGGCCAACCCCACCAACTCGCGGCTGCCGATCAACGCCCCGAGGGCCAACAGCCCGTAGAGGACCTCGGCGTAGAGCAAGTGCATGAACCCCAGGGCCAATACTCCCAGGGCCAATACTCCCAGGCCGAATCCCAGCGAGAATATCAGTTCTTCGGCCCTCGACTGGCAGATCGGCCCTATTCTGCGCAAAAGCGTCAGCCCACCTACCGCGGCGACAATCGCGATCGCCACAATATAGACAATATCAACCAAAATACAGACTCCAGATCTGCCCCAGCAGCTCTAGATACCCTCTGGCGTAGTAGTAATACCCCATGAGGCCGATCGCCCACAGGGTAGCGACAATCCCCAAAGCGGCCCCGCCTTTGGCCCGATCCGTCGAATCTTCCAGGATTACACTCCCTCCTTTTACTCTGCCTTTATTCGCCAACCACAGACGCGCTCGGCGACAGTTCCCCTTGCGCCCCAAAACCTAACGAGGTTCGGCGAGGGTCGTCGCGACCAGCTGGGGCATAGTCCCTCATCACCGCGCCTGATATTACGCGTACCCTCCCCCAGGACCACCTCCGCGCCCAGGGCGCCGTCAACATCCCCGCCCATCGACGCGAAATAGCCCATCGGGGTGCCAAAACTGCCGGTGGGATTTGCGGCCAAACAACGACGCCCCACGGCCGCCAGGGCCGCGTTGGCGGGATCGGCCGCCGGACGCGCTTCGCCGTCCAGACGCAAATGGTCGAATGGCGCGGGCTTGTCCCGCCCGCTCAAACCAGCTCGGGCACTTTTGCGTCCTTGGCGACCGCGCCGTTGCTCCGGTTGGGCTTCATAGCGTGCTTCAGCACCGAGGCGTACTCCCTGGGGTTGTATATCACGCCGGTGCGGATCGCGCACTCCCACGTGCAGTTGCATTCGTGGTTCTGAATCTTCTGGTACTCGCTCTCTGCGAGCTTGGACGTGACGACCTTGTTGATGTCGTAGTCGAAGTCGCGCAGGTTGCCCAAGTACTGGTCCATCATCTCGCAGACCTTGACCGCGCCGGTGTCCTCGAGCACGATCATCTTCTTGATCGCGTAGCACTCGAAATTGCGCAGACCCGTGCTCAAATTCTCCAGCACCTTCTCCCGCGCCAAAAGCGTCGCGCCGAGGATGAAGCTCGACAGCGGATGCTTGTTGAAGCGCTGGTGGTCGAGGTGCGAGATGTAGTTTATGACCTGCTGGTATTTCTCCTTCTGCAACGCCTCCTGCGAAGCGGGCAGCTTGACGTCGCCGCGGATGTAGGTGACGTTGATCGCGTCGACCTGCAGGTCTTCGTGCACGAAGCGCACCAGGTCCATGAAATTCTCCTGGTTCTGGCTCATAAAGCACGAGTTGGTGTGCAGGGTAAAATTGGAGAAGTGCTTGCGCAAATCGCGCACCCGGCGCACCGTCTCGGTGACCTTGGCGAAATTGCCCGGCACCGAGCGGATCTCGTCGTGCTGCTCCCCCATCCCGTCGATCGAGAAGGTGAAGCGGAAGAACAGGTCGGGGTTTTCCTCAAGCAGGCGCTCGACCGTGGCCACCGTGCGGTCGGTGAGGATGCCATTGGAGGGGATCGCCGCGATCTCCAGCCCGGTGTGCTCCTTGAAGACCTTGACGATGTCGGGCAGGTCGCTGCGCAGATAGGGCTCGCCGCCGGCCAGGTTGAGGATCAGCATATCGCCCCATTTGCGGGCGATCTTTTCGATCTCGTCGAGGCTGAGTTCGTCGCGGTTGTGCGCGTTTTCTATCTCTTCGAAATAGAAGCAATGAGCGCACCGCGCGTTGCAGCGGGCGGTGATGTAGAAGATGGTGTAAAAGGGCGCCTTGCTGAAAAAGAACTTGCCGTAGCGCGCGTATTTCTTGAGATCCATTTTGTTCCGTTTCTCTTAATGCACCGGTTTGATATTTCGGAGCAGGCCGCACCCGGCCCCGACCAATCCCGACCACGAGACCGTCGCCAGGTAGATAAAGTGGAAAAACACCGCCCGCAGCGAAAAGCCGAAGCCGTATTTGGCCCAGAAGCGGCGGTAGAGCCCCAGGTTCAAAGCGAAAAACGCGGCGTAGACCGCCCCGCCGAGCAGGGCCAACCCGGTCTCGACCAGCGACGCGGCGGCCAATAGCGTGGCGCTGAGCACCAGCGCGTATGCGATTTTGAACTTGCGGCTGTTGTAGGAGGTCGTCACCTTGCCGTCGGCCTGCTGCATCACCTGTGCCCGCAAAAAGGCCCGCCGGCAGTACTTGCGCAATCCGCCCCAGCAGAAGCGGTCCAAATAGCCGTTCTTCATCAGGATCGAGCGGTCGAGGACGATATTGTAGTCCTTGGCCACCAGCCGCAAACCGAGATAGAAATCCTCAGCGTGGGCGGCTTTAAAATCCTCGTCGAAACCGCCCTCGGCCTCGAAGACCGACTTTTTGATCGCCGACCCGTTGCTGCCGAAACTCTTTTCCCAGTACTCGTTGATGATATAATTGGTTTCGACGGCCTTGAACTTGTTGAAAAAATTGTCGGCCAATGGCGTGTCGCTCCAGGCGATGGTCACCCCGTCGACGGCGGGATCGGCGGCGAAATGGGCCATGATCGCGGCCAGCGTGTCAGGATAGACCTGCGCGTCGGCGTCGATAAAAAAGACGATATCCCCCACCGCCTGCCGCACGCCGTAATTCCTGGCATAGGCCGGCCCGCGGTTTGTGGACAAGGTGAAGACCCTCGCCTCGAGGTGATGGGCGGCCAGCAAGCCGGCGACATCGATCTGATCCGATCCGTCGTCGACGACGACGATGTCGCACTCGACGGCCTCGGAGGCGCGCAGGGCCCGCACGCATTCGACGACTTCGGGATCGTTGTAGACGGCTATGACAACGGAGAGATTCATCGCTCTTAATTACGCGTTGAGCTTTGGTGTTGCGCTCAGTCGAGACGGAGCAAACTGAAGACCACGGTTTAGAGCCCCCTCGCACCCCGCGCTGAATTCCAATTTCGCAACTTCATTATAAATTTGTTTTAACTGGCCTTATGATAATAATGGACCGGCGCAGATATGGTGTGGTCACCCTGCAAACCCCTGCATTCCACGCTCGCTTTATACCCTATATACTATTATCGGCAATTTTTTCCTATTTGACCCGCCTTTTTTTAGCCGTCCGTAAACTGGACCTTATTCGACTGTGACCGCACATCGGCCAGGGACAGGGGTCGAGCCCACCAGCAGCCCAGCCCCAGCAGCGCTGGAAATACATAGCAGGCCAGAAAGAACAACGCGGCGTAGGCCAGGGCGACCTCCAGACTATTGGCCACGCCGAGAGCGCCCATCGCCACGACCAGCACCCCTTCCCTGGTGCCCAGGCCCGCCACGGAAATGGGCAAAAAGGCCGCCAAGCCGATCAGGACCGTTATGGCGACCATATCCGCATAAGAGAGCGCCATCCCCAATGACCGGCTCAACAGGAAAGTGTGGGAGAAATAGACCGCATAGGCGGCGAGGGTAAGGCCGCTGGCAGCCAGGCAACGGCGTCCGGCAAGACCTTGTATTTCCTCCCCGACCCCAAGGGCAAAGCGCCCCCAGCGACTTTTGCGGAAAGGCCTTGCCACGGCGCTGCGCACCGGGGTCCATCCCAAAAAGCCAATCCCCCCTAACGCCGCCAGCGGCAAACCGTAAATCCATGGGGAAGACGCCTGCGCGTACCACCCCCGCCCCAGCCCCAGATGCCACAGGGCCCAACCGGCCATAAGCGCCAATAGACCGGCGTCGAACAGCCGGTCGACCAGCGTGCCGGCCACCGTCCGCGCCAGGGGCAAACCGCCTTCGCGGTGGCCGTAGACCGCCTTCGCCATATCGCCCAGCCGACCCGGGGTGATCGCCCCGAGGAAAAAACCCGTCGCGTAGATCGCCCAGGCCCGCCCCAAGCCCATAGCGCCCTGGTTTCCGACGACGGCCAACGACCACCAGCGCCAGGCGCGCAACAAAAACAGGGCGATGGTCATCAGGGGAGAATAGAGCCAGACCTCGGGCGCCGTCCCGCTCAGGCGGGCGACTATTCCGCCCCAATCGGCCCGCCACAGCAACCACGCCAGCAGCCCCAACCCGAGTCCGCGCAACAACCAGGCGCCCGACCGGGCTGAAGCCCCCTCGCACCGCACCTTCAGCCGACCAGATGGGAAAACTCGGCGCCGTAACCACTCGATTCGCACACCGCCCGGGCCTGGGGCAAACCCTGGCGCCGGTACCAGAAGTGGCGCACATAGCGCGAGGCCAGCCAGCCGACGGGCCTGAAAAACCAGCCCTGGACTAGCAGTTTGCGCAAAACGGGCAGCGCGTCGAGCCGGTCGCGCCAGCGCGAGATCAGGTAGTCGCGGCCCTGGCCGCGGACAAAGCGGTTTTGCTCAAAGGCATCGCCGACGACCTCCGCCTCCAACGCACCCACACCGGCCGCGGCAGCGCGCAGCAAAAAATCGACTTCCTCGCGGCGAAAGCCCATGTACTGCGCTGCGACCACGTCGAGGGCGACCAGGTCCCTTGAGGCCAGCACCACATCGCATATCTTGGGATATCCCGCCCGCGGCCCCGGCCCCTCCATCGCCACGGTCATATCCGCCACGCCCAGGAGCATATTGCGGGCGAAGAAGGCATTGACCTCGGCGATGGCCTCGTGCACCACCGGGTGGTATTTGAAGCGCGCCCACGGCAGCATCCCCCATTGGTTCTTCAGCGCCCCGGTAAAGGGCGTGATGCAGTGGGTCTTGACCACCGGCAGGGTGATCAGCGCGTCGGCGTCGAGCAGGATCTCGGGGATGTCGATGCGGCCGAAGACCGGTCCGACCTCGGCCGCCCGGGTCGGGCAGCGGGAGAGATTTACGAAGCGGGCGCCGTGGCGCTGCCCCATCTCCAGCAGGCCCCAGTTGCACACCGCCTCTTCCACCTGCGGATTGGAAGACACCTCGCAGTCGCCGTAGAAAATTTCGGCCTTGGGAAAAGAGCGGCGCACCTCTTGCAGGACGCCCGCGAAAACCCACGGCGACGTACACTGCCCCGGCATCACCTCCCGGCTGAGCAGATTAACCTTGAGGAAGAAGCGCGACGGCTCGATGCCGTTGGACCAAGCGACCAGATCCATCGCCCACCGCACGGCGTCCTCTACCCCTGCGGCAGTCTGGCTCTGGACCTTTTTAAAGCCGACCTTGCCCTTCATCGCTCGTCCCGGGTGCTGAAGGTCGCGTGGCCCAGGCCCTTGCGCTTGGTGGTGCGCGTCAACCGCTTCCAGGCCAGGCGCGCCTGCTCGAAGAGTTGGCCAGTGATCCGCACCGGGAAGTGCTCGATCAGCCAGCGCGAGATCCGCAGCGAGCACAGCCAGAAAATCGATCCGAGGATCGCTTCGAAGACACGTCGTTGGCGGGGAATCTCATCGGGCCAGAAGCCGTATTCGGGCACCGGTCGGCCGTGCCGACGGCGCGTTTCCATGCGCAAGAAAGCCCCGCGCTTCTTAAAATCGAGCATGTGCGAATGCATGCTCACCGCCTGGTCCTCGGCCAGCGGTTGCAGACTCAATTTACCCGCCGCCGCCATCTCGTCCAAAAGCGCCGCGCCGTGCTCGGTCCGCCCCATCACCAGCGACCAACCCAGCCCTCTTTCTTCGTAGACTGGAGCCCAAGCGTCGCCGCAGGCGATATCGGCAAACTCGTTGGCCAGGTCGGTGCAGAGCTTGCAGCGATCGGCCATAAAGAAGGGGATCAGATAATTGGCGTAGAATTTCTTCAACGCGAGGATCTCTCCGTTCTTGAGCGTAACCTGCATCTGCCCGGGCCACTCTCCAGCCCGATACTGCAAGTCGGCGACCTGTTCGATATCGTGCACGCCATTGTTGCGCAAAAAGCTGCGCACGGCATCGAACTTGAGGATGGTACCGCAGTACGAGCCGATGACATGGGTGATCTTTTGCGCCGCCGGATGGTCGGCCGCCTGCAGTTTGCGCAGCGAGTGCACTTGGCAGGGCAAACCGACATAGGCAAAGCGGCCCTCAAGCTTTTCGAGTTCGCGCAAGATGGTGTTGACCGGGCTCAGGCTATACTTGCTCTGGGCGGCGGCCTGGACTTCTTCCGGCGTTCGGGCGATCCGCACCTGTGCCTTCCAGGGCTCGCCCTCGTCCATCCCGAGGACAACCGCCCCATCGACCGTCCCTTGCTCCAGGAGATAGCACAGCACCGCAGTGACGACGCCGCCACTGGCCCCGCGCGAGCGCACCGCGCCCTCGGCGGCGTGGCCGACGAAGAGATTTTCGAACTGCCCCAGCAGCATA
>JAYYUU010000176.1:0-19493 GCA_036343835.1 Candidatus Latescibacterota bacterium
AAGAGCCGGCCTTCGCCTACGAGGAAATCGCGTTGCCCGGCAAGTGGCCCTATGTCGACCTGCAGGTCGCCGCCAAAATCCTCGGGGTCAAGTACGCGGCTCTGCGCGACCTCAACCCCGAATTGCGCCAGGCCATCACCCCCCCCGGCACTCGCCGCCGCTACCGACTGCGCGTGCCACCCGGCCAGGGCGCGCTGCTGCTCGACAAATACGCCCGCCTGCCGGCGGCGCAAAAAGCCGCTGTCTACCAGTACGAAGTGCAGCGCGGCGATAATATATCGAGCATTGCCCAAGCCTTTGGCATCGCCACCCGCACCATCGCCGCCGCCAATAGCCTCAAAAACCCCAACCTCATCCGCCCAAAACAGATCCTCTATATCCCCGCTGCGCCGGGCATCGCCCTCTCGGGACAAAAAGACGGGGATCAGACGCGACTAACCTACACCGTTAGACCCGGCGACTCGCTCAGCCGCATCGCCCGTAAAAACGGCGTCCGCCTGCGCGACCTGATGCGCTGGAACAAACTCGAAAAAACCTTGATTAAACCCGGCCAGCAGCTCGTATTGTGGAAACTCCAGCCCCGTCGCCCGCAGCCGACCATATTATTGAACGGCCGCCAGACCTATACCGTACAGCCGGGTGACACTCTCTGGGATCTGGCCCAGCGCTTTGCGATCAGCGTCGACGACCTACAGGCGTGGAACCGCCTCAACAACGCGCTGATAAAACCGGGGCAGAAACTGGCCGTAGTCGCCGAGAATGACGAGAAGGTATACACCGTGATCAGGGGCGACACCCTCTACAGCATCGCCCGCAAATTCGGCCTCGAGCCCCGCGCGATCGCCCGCCAGAACAATATCAGCCTCTCCTCGACGCTATTGGCGGGCACGACCTTGCAGATCCCCCAATAATATGAGTGCGATCCGCGACATACTGCTATTGGTGCTGGCCTTCGCGCTGCAAACCACCTGGATCGACTTTCTCGAGATCTCGTCGCTCAAGCCGGATCTGGTGCTTTTGGCCCTGACCTTTATCGCCCTGCGCAAAGGGCCGCTGATGGCCACCTGCATGGGCTTCGGAATCGGCTTTATGCAGGATATCTACCTCCCCGCCGACCTCGGTCTCAACGCCCTCGCCAAATCGCTCGTCGGCTTCGCCATCGGCTATGGCCGCTCGCGGATCGTCGCCGACAATATCCAGGTCCAAATCGCCCTGCTCTTCGCCGCTGCGCTCTGCCACGACCTGATCTACTATCTCGGCACCAGCGCCATCGGCCTGGTCGACCTGCCCTATTTCTGGTTGCGCTACGGCCTCGGTCGCGCCGTCTACACCGCCTTACTCGGCACCCTTATCTCCGCCGGCCTGACCTTCAGGCGCCACCTCTTCCCCGCCTGAGCCGATCCCGTGGAACACCTCCCGCAACAGGACCAGCGTCCACAGATCAACGGCCTGCTCGGAGCCGTCGCCCTGCTCTTCGCAGTATTGGCCCTGCGGCTATTCTACCTACAGGTCACGACCTCGGCCGACTACGCCCGCGAATCCGAGGAAAATCGCATCGCCCAGAAGCGCATCAAGGCCCCGCGCGGGCTGATCTACGACCGCGCAGGACGGATTCTAGCCCGCAACCGCGCCTTCTACACCGTCTCGCTCGAACGCACCACGCGCAAGGACTTCAAGGCGGCGGCGACGGCGTTCAAAGAAGCCATCGGCGACCCGGAGGTAAACGGCCAGTACAGCCGCCGTCACCGCACCATCCGCCTCAAGCGCGACGTCGACTTCCGCACCGTGTCGATCGTCGAGGAATTGCTCAAAGCCGACTGGCCGTTGCTCGATATTGAAATCGAGACCCAGCGCCACTACCCCTATGGCACATCGACGGCCCACCTGCTCGGTTATATGGGCATCATCCGCGACGAGAGCTTGCAAGGCGCGCCGGGCAAAACCTAGATGGCCGGCGACTTCATTGGCAAAACCGGAATTGAGAAGATCTACGAGAATGACCTGCGTGGCCGCGACGGGGTGCACTATCTCGAAGTCGACGCCGCCGGGCGCACGGGCCGCGAATTCCCCGAGCGCGACCAACTGTCCGTGCCCGGCGACGAACTGCACCTGACCATCGACCTCAGAGTGCAACTGGCCGCCGAGCGCGCCCTGCCCGACACCCTCGCCGGGTCGGTCGTCGCGCTCGATCCGCGCACCGGCGCAGTGCTGGCCCTGGCCAACAAACCGACCTTCGACCCCAATATCTTCGTGTCGTTCCAGGCCCAGGAGGAACGCCAAAAGGTCCTACAGAGCGAAACCACCCTGCTCAACAGGGCGATCAGAGGGCGCTATCCCCCGGGGTCGACGCTGAAGATGATCGGCTCGATCGCCGCGCTCGAAACGGGCATCACCGACACCTTGAGCACCTTCGAGGCCTGCGCTGGCTCGCTGGCGGTGGGCGACGTGGTTTTCCACTGCAACAAACTAGATGGACACGGCGAGATGAACCTCTTGGAGGCCATCGAGGCCTCCTGCAATATCTATTTCCACCACCTGGCCCAGATCCTCGGGGTCGAAACCTGGCGCGAATACGCCGACAAATTCGGCTTTGGCCAGCCGACGGGAATCGCCCTTGAGCCCAGCGAGTCCGCCGGCTTGCTGCCTTCGCGCCAATACTATCAGGAGCGCGACGGCTGGACTTTCGGCCACCTGCTCAACCTCATCATCGGCCAGGGCGCGATGCTGGTCACACCGATACAGATGGCCCGTTATACCGCCGCCATCGCCAAGGGCGGCTATCTGGTCACCCCCTACCTCAGCGGCGAGCCGCCCCCAAGACAGGCCATCGAGGGCATCTCGCCGCCGACCCTCGAAATCGTGCGCAAATCGATGCACCGCGTCGTCTACGGCGAGCGGGGCACCGGCTGGCGGGTTCGGATCGCCGAGGTCGAAATAGCGGCCAAGACCGGCACCGCCCAGGTGCCCAATCGCAACAACGACGCCTGGTTCGTGGCCTTCGCGCCCTACGAGAATCCGTCCATCGCCGTCGCCGCCGTCGTCGAAGGCGGCGGTGGTGGCGGGACGGTGGCCGGCCCGATCGTGCGCCAGGTGATCGCAGCCTACTTCGCCCAGGGCGGCACCGCCCGCAAAACCGCAGCAGACACCCTGCTGGCCGGTCGCTGAAAGGCCTCCATGCGCATCTTCCGCGAACTCGACCTCCTGCTATTGGCCGCGACCCTGGTGACAATGCTTTTGGGGGTGATGATGATCTACAGCGCCGCCTTCCACAGCGACTCCACCGTGGTGCAGACCGCCTGGGACCGCCAGGCCAAATTCGCCTTCTTCTCCCTGGCGATGGCGTTGGCCATCGTCTCTATCCCCGACAAGGTCATTTACGGCATCGCCCACCCCCTCTACCTGTTCGGACTTCTGAGCCTGCTGGCAGTCCTGGCCTGGGGCACCGGCGACGACGCCGCGCGCTGGCTGCGCCTGGGGCCTTTGCGCCTACAGCCTTCGGAATTGGCCAAGATCACCACCATCATCGCCCTGGCGCGCTATCTGAGCGACTGCAGCACCGAGCAGGTCAACGCGCCGCGCGGCTTTCTCGGCGCGCTGTGCCTCTCCCTGGTGCCCATGGCCCTGATCGTGCGCCAACCCGATCTGGGCACGGCGATTTCCTTTGGCGCGCCGCTCTTTCCGATGCTCTATTGGGCGGGGATGCGCAAGCTCTTTATCTTTCTGGTCATCTCGCCGATCCTCGGCGTCGTCTGCTCCTTCGAGCCCTTGTGGCAGAGCGCCGCACCCTATATCTTCGCCACCTTTATCATCGGCAGCACCGCCGCCATCCACCTGCTCCTGGGTCGGCTGTGGCTGACCATCACCACCATGGGCGTCAACCTCTCGGCCGGTTTGATCACCGTGTATCTGTGGGACAATCTTCTGCGCCAATACCAGAAAGACCGCATCATGACCTTCCTCGACCCCGAGAGCGACCGGCTCGGTTCGGGCTGGAATATCATCCAGTCTAAGATCGCCATCGGCTCCGGCGGGCTGACCGGCAAGGGTTTCTTAGAAGGCACCCAGACCAAATACGAATTCCTACCGGCGGCCCATACCGACTTTATCTTCTCCGTCGTTGGCGAAGAACTGGGTTTTATCGGAGCATTGGTAGTGCTGGCGCTATTTTTCTTTCTCATCGCTCGCGCCCTGCATATCGGCTCGATGGTCAAGAATCGCTTCTATAGCCTGATCGCCATCGGCCTGGCCGCGATGCTCACCTTCCACGTCTTTGTCAATATCGGCATGACCATCGGCGTCATGCCCGTCACCGGTTTACCGCTGCCCTTTCTGAGTTCGGGGGGATCCTCGCTATTTTCCAATCTCATCGCCATCGGCCTGCTCCTCCACATCTACACCTACCGCCACGAATACTGATGCGCGCGGCACGCCAGGTGATCTACTGCGCCGCCCTGCTCGGCGTTTTCGTCATTGACAACCCCCAATGCGGAGCCTACCGCGCCACCCACGCGCAACTGGCAAGCGTCTATCTGCGCGACGGCCTCTACAGCCAGGCCATCGTCGAGGCGCGCCGGGCCATCCGCCAGCAAGATCCCGACGCCCGATTGCTGCTCGTCGCCGCGCTGGCCCATATGGGCCTCGACGAAATCGACGCGGCGCTCGATCGCCTGGGCCAGGCCATCGAGTTGGAGCCAGACGACGGCGACCTCTACGCAGTCTTACGCGATATCTGCCTGCGCCACGAACGATTCGACGCGACGCGAGCACTACTCGACCGGCTGAGCGCCGACCTCCCGCAGAACGCCTGGTTAAAAGCGATGCAGGGTTGGCTTTACGCCCGCCAGGAGCACCCCGAGGAAGCGACCCAAGCCCTGCGCCAGGCCATCGAAATCGACGCAAATCACTTCTTCGCCCACATCGAACTCAGTCGCATCCTAATCGACGCAGAGCACTTTGCCGAAGCCGAAACCGCACTCGTTGAGGCCCTGCATATCCAACCCAAAAATCCGCAACTACTGCTCGCCCTGGGCGATTGCCAACTGCGTCTCAATCGCTACGCGCGGGCCGACACCACCTTCACCAAAGCGCTGGCAACCCAGGTCGTCGACCCCGTGGCTATCGCGCGGATCTACTACCAGCGCCAGCAGCCCGACCGCGCCATCCAATACTACGAACAGGCCTTGATCCGCGCGCCGGACGACCCCGTAATCCTCAACAACCTGGCCTGGACCTACGCCGAAGAAGGCCTGCACCTGCGCTATGCCCTGGACCTCTCGATGCGGGCGGTCAAACTCGAAGCCGACAGCCCGGTCTACCTGGATACCTACGCCGAACTGCTCCACCTATTGGGCCGACATGCCCACGCCCTCGCCATTATGGGTCGGGCCCTCGCCTTCGCAGCGGAAGACGGCGAACAACGGACCTACCTCGAAGGGCAAATGGCCAAATTCCGCCGCGCCCTCGAGAATCGCCTATGACCGCAGCCGGTAGCGCCCGTAGTCGATCTCAAGGTGCTCCAGCTTCGCGTACAGGCTCTTGCGCGACAAACCCACGGCTTCGGCCACTTGCGAAATCACCCCGTGGTGCCGGTGCAGTGCCGCACACAGGAAGCGCCGTTCAAACGAACTCCGCGCCTCTTTGAACCCCTGGCTATCGACCTCCGCATCTTCCTCCCGCCAGCGGAGGATTTCGTCGGGTACATCCTCCCGCCGCAGCATCGACCCGCCCGCCAGCAGCACCATGCGCTCGATCGCATTCTCCAACTGTCGCACATTGCCCGGCCACCGATAGGCCAGTAGCTGATCCAATGCCGCAGTGTCAACACTGTGAATCTCGCAGCCATTTTGCGCCGTCAGTCGGCGGATAAAGTGCTCGATCAATAGCGGAATATCCCCCTTGCGCTGGCGCAGCGGAGGGAGTTTGAGCGATACGACATTGAGGCGGTAAAAGAGATCTTCGCGAAACGTTCCCTTGCCCACTTCCTCCTGCAAATCGACATTGGTCGCGGCGATAATCCGCACGTCGACTTTTAGGGTCTCCGTCCCCCCGACCCGCTCGAACTCGCGCTCTTGCAGCACGCGCAAAAGACGCAGTTGCACCCTAAAATCAGCCGCGCCGATCTCATCGAGAAATAAGGTGCCCCCATCCGCCTGCTCAAAGCGACCCGAATGTTGGCGCACAGCACCTGTAAAAGCACCTTTTTCGTGGCCAAAAAGCTCGCTCTCGAGCACGCCTTCGGGCAACGAGGCACAATTGAGGCGCACAAAAGAAGCGCCGCGTCTCGGGCTGTGCTCGTGCAGCCGCTGGGCCAATACCTCCTTGCCCGTCCCGCTCTCTCCCGTGATAAGTACCGTCGCAGCCGAATCGGCCACGCGATCGGCTTGCGCCAGTAAGCGGAGCACCCCGGCGTTTTGGGTGATAAAATTTGCGGGTTTGGCGCCCCGTAGAGCCTTAGATACATAAATGGGCGATGGAGACGGCTTGGTCGAGCTATCCGGATTGATGGGGATATGAGAGTACATCGACAATCTCCTTCCCGAATGTGAAAAGTATTATTTTATCTATTTATGGATATTTTACGGCATTACAAGAGGGTTGCCGAGTAGAATATGCAAATAAGAGTATTTCTTGGGTAAAATAGCTTAGGACAGAGCGGATACCTGCCCGGCGCAGAGCTCGGAGGCCAGACTGTGGTAGTTGTCAGTTCCTCTCGAGGCTGGATCGTAGAGGACGACGGGCTGACCAAAACCCGGAGCTTCGGCCAGACTGATATTGCGGCGGATAATCGTCTCGTAGACCTTGTCGCCGAAATATTTACGCGCTTCTTCGGCCACGTGCCGACAAAGTTGCAGGCGATCGTCGTAGAGCGTGAGCAAAACGCCCTCTATCTTGAGACTGGGGTTGAGATAGCGCTGCACTAGGCGGATCGAAGCGTCGAGCTTGCTCACGCCCTCCAACGCGTAGTACTCGCACTGCATGGGGATGAGCACCGAATCGGCCGCGCTCAGCGCATTGACGGTCAAAAGCCCCAGAGACGGCGGGCAATCGATAAGCACAAACTCGTAATCGCCCGCCACCGGACGCAACGCCTCGGCCAACCGCTTGTCGCGCCCGATCATCGCAGCCATCTCCACCTCGGCACCCGCCAGACGGATATGTCCGGAGACTATGAAGAGATTGTCGATATCGGTGGATGCGGCGGCAGCGCGAATACTTATCTGACCTAGCAGCACCTCGTAGGTGGAGGCCTGCTGACCGCTGATCCCCGTACCGTAGCCGCTAGTGGCATTGGCCTGCGGGTCCAGATCGATCAGCAAGGTCCGATGATCGGAGAGCGCCAGACAGGCGGCCAGATTAACGGCCGTAGTTGTCTTGCCCACGCCGCCTTTTTGATTGGCGATAGCGATGATTTTGCCCATGCCTACATTTTGCCCCTGGTTAAATCAAGCGATTCAACCAGCTAGACTCGAATCGAGCTGCAAAGAGCGCGATCAAGTAGATTTCGAGCAACAGGTCAAGCGGGCCGCCCGGTCCCTCCAAGGGGGAGAGTTGTACCGGATCTGTAAGAGGGGGGAGTATACAGAAGGCCCTAATCACCACCTCACCCACCAATATAAGGCGGCCCTCAGAGCCCGTCAAGAGAATATGATAATTCGATGAAATATCTACGTAAATAAACTATAAGGCTATATAAAATAGCACTTTATCCATTTGATAGCAAAGCGAGAAAAGCCCCCAAAAAAAGACTGGTGATCACAAAGAGAAAAACCCCCATCACCGCCCTGCGCGGCGAGCGAATCGAGTCTGTCGAATGCATCTCCTGCTCCTTCCTTTGTCCGTCTCCATACCCCATACCCCATATATCGGCAGCGCAATGCGCTGAGGTCATTTTTTCCCCTTGTGGGTTAGGGCGGGTAAAAAATAACCTCTAAGCCGCCGACAAGGGCCCGCTCAATGCATCGCGCAAAATGCGTACCCAAACGCAAAAGCGCGGCGCACTATCCATCAAGTGCACCGCGCCGCGTGTAAATTCTGTTGTTGGGGGACTTAGACGTCCGCGTGGGCTCGTAGCCTGGCGTAGAAGCGCGGGTGGCGCAACTTGCTCAGGGCGATCTCCTTGATCTGGCGCACGCGCTCGCGGGTCAACTCGAAACGCACCCCAATCTGGTCGAGGGTCAATGGGGGTTCGTTGAGCAAACCGAAATAGAGACGCAAGACCTCGGCTTCGCGCTCGCTGAGGCCCCCCAGCACGCTGTCGATATCTTCCTTGAGCGTAACGCTCAGGAGCTCGTCTTCGGGAGTGAGTTGCCCGTCATTGCTCAAATAGTCGAGCAGACAACGCTCTTCCCCGTCTTCAAAGGGCGCGTCGAGCGAGCGGATCGGCTGGTTGTCGACCAGGGTCTGTTCGACCTTCTCCTGCGAAAAACCCAGGGTGTCGGCGACCTTCTCGAGACTGGGCGCGCTACCATCTTGCTGCAGGGACTCGTAGGTGCGGGAAATCTTGGCCAGCATGTCGAGCCGGTTGACCGGTATTCGCACCATGGACTGCTCCATCAGCGCCTGGAGAATCGATTGGCGGACCCACCACACGGCATAGGAGATAAACTTGTAGCCCTTGGTTTCGTCGAAGCGCTCGGACGCGGTGATCAGCCCGACATTGCCAGAGCTGATCAACTCGACCAGCGATAGCCCGCGATTCTGATACTCCTTGGCGACCGAAACCACAAAGCGAAGATTGGCCTCGACCAGTTCGTTACGGGCGGACTCGTCGCCGGCGCGGATCCGCGCCGCCAGTTCGGCCTCTTGGGTAGCTGCTAGGGGCGTGGACTCGGAGATGTCGTCCAAATAACTGGCCAATACCTGATCGCCCTCGCCGGGCCGCATCTTTCTTTTTTTGCTTGTCTTGCTCTCTTTTTTGATCACTATGCGTCGGCTCCTGCTCGGGTGGAACGCTATTACTTTCAAACATCTCGGCGGGGAAATGGTTCCCGCGATGTTGCCTTGTTGACATCCCTCTCGACAGACCGCTAATCGGGCTTTCATGGCGCGCCCCCCATACCACTTGTCGTGGTGCGGACTCTTGCTGGCGGCCGCTGATGCCGCGGGCGATAGGGACCCTCGCCCGCGACGTGCGCGCCTCCTACTATAGGGCATCGCCGCCGTCGATACTGTGATCTACGACACATCGGCCCGATGGCCCAATGCCGGCTCGGCGGCGGGCATTGTTACACCGGCACGGATGCACTACCTGCCATCAACTCGCCATCCCCGCCCCCGCGCGCCCTGCCGCACCGCGCCTCGACGCGATCGGCCACAAGGTCTCGGCCTGGCTGGAAAATCCCTTTGCCTAGCTGCCCGCGAGCAAAATGCCCGCCGAACGCGAGGCCCCTGGTTGCCTTCCTGCTCTCCCGGCAACCCCGCCGCCGCGCAAAGCCCACAGCGACAACATAGGCGCGACCTGCCAGAAATGCCACATGCCCGAGGGCCGCCATACCTGGTCGGGCATCCGCGATCCCGCCCTGGTCGGCCAGGCCCTGACCTTGAGTCTGGCGCGACAACCGGCCCCGGCCACCGAAATCCGCGCCGAGATCCGGCTGCAAAATCACGGCGCCGGTCACCATCTGCCGACCTACGCGACTCCGGCAATTCTGGTCAAGACCTTCCTCGCCGATCAATTCGGTAGCGCCATCGAAAGCACGCTGCAAATCCGCGCCGTCCAACGCGCGTTGCGCCTCGAAGAAAATCGCGAACTCTTCGACACGCGAATCCCCGCTGCGGCACCTAGGTTTTCGACTTTGCCAACCCGCGACCGGCCGCCGCCCACTTCCTGCAGGTGGTCGTCGAGGTCGACCCGGACCACTTCTACCGCTCCTTCTTCGCCGACTTCGCCGGGCCCCAGGGCCTGGACCTAGTCAGGCCAGCCCACGCGCGCCTGCTCGATTCGCCCTATATTCTCTTTGCCCAATCCCATCCACTCGAGTGAGGTATCGTGAAGATCAGCGACCAGACCTGCACCATAGCCCAGCTCAAAGACCAGATCCGCCATTTCGTAGAGGAGCGCGACTGGGAACAGTTCCACACCCCCAAAGACCTGGCCATCGGCCTCTCCGTCGAGGCGGCGGAATTGCTCGAGCACTTTCGCTTCCAGAGCGAGGCCGAAGTCGAGAAAAAGCTCGCCGACGAGGCCTCCCTAAAGGATATCGGCCACGAACTAGCCGATGTTCTGTATTTTGTTCTATTAATGTGCGATCGCTTCGGTCTCGACGCGGCGGCCACGCTCGAGGAAAAGCTCGCGATCTCCGCCGCGCGCTACCCCATCGCACAGGCGCGCGGCAAAAATCTCAAATACACCCAACTGGAACGGGAAGGGACATGAACAGCACCGCGAGTTTCGCCGAATTGGTAGCGATAATGGCCCGCCTGCGGGCGCCCGACGGCTGTCCCTGGGACCGCGAGCAAACCCACGCCACGCTCAAGCCCTATTTGCTCGAAGAGGCCTACGAGGCCCTGGAAGCCATCGACGCCAAGGACGACGCCGAGCTCTGCAAGGAGTTGGGCGACGTGTTGCTACAGGTCGTCTTCCACGCCCAGATCGCCGCCGAGAAGGGCCGTTTCGACATCGAGGAAGTCGGTCGGGTCATCGTCGATAAACTCATCCGCCGCCATCCCCACGTCTTCGCCGATGTCGATGTCGACGGGGCCGACCAGGTCTTGCAGAACTGGGAGCAGATCAAAAGGCAAGAGCGCCGGGATCAGGGCCAACAAGCGCCTTCGCTGCTCGAGGGCATCCCCGCGCAATTGCCGGCGCTGATGCGCGCCCAGCGCATCCAGGCGCGGGTCGCGCGCCAGGGCTTCGACTGGGACCAGGTCGCCGGCCCCCTCGCCAAGGTCGAGGAGGAATTCGCCGAGTTGCGACAGGCTTGGGAGACAAGAGATGCCGCAGCCATCGAGGACGAATTCGGCGACCTGCTCTTCGCCCTGGTCAATACCGGCCGCTTTCTCAAAGTCGATTCCGAGCAGGCGCTCAGGGCTTCGGTCGACAAATTCGAGCGCCGCTTCCGCGCGCTCGAAGAGATAGTGCAGGCGAGCGGTCGGGAAATCGCCGAGTTATCGCTTGCGGAGCTGGATGAAATCTGGGATAAAGTGAAAGAGCGCGAAAAAGCGCCGGATGCCCCCTGAAGCTATACGCCGCAAACGCCACATAACGCCCGCTATTAGCGATAGACGATCTCGCGAATATCCCCGCCGCGATAGCGCACCGTCTGATCGTCGACGCGCTCGGCCCCGGGTTGCTGGGCAGCCGCATCGGCCTCGTCGGTAAAGAAGAAGCGCTTCTCCAGCTCAAAAGGCCCCGGCCAAACCAGCGGTGGCAACGGATCGGCCCGATAGCTGGCTACCGCCTCCTGGATTTTCTCCTCGATCAGCCCCCGCGCCTTGGGCGCCGAAAGCGAGATCGCCGAATTGCGCCCCAGCCCCACTTTGACCGCCGCTGTGACGATCCCCGGGATGAGTTCCTCGGCCTCGCAGCAGGCGGCCTCCTCGCCACTGAGGAAGATCAGCGGCAGGCCCAGTGCGCCATTGTAGAGCGCAAACTGCGCGATTTCGCCAATGGGATGCCCGTTGAGCTTGTAGTAGTCGATCGAGCGGCTGTTCTGGGTGTGGTTCTGATTGCTCTGGGCGATGCCCGCCATCGCGTGCTGGCCGATCATCACACAGACATCGCACTCGGTTAAAAAGAGATCGCGCGTCGCGCGGGGTGCCCCCGGACGCCCGTGCAATAGCCGAGCCTCCGGATGAATATCCTCAAAGGACAACCCCCCCGGGCCGTGTCCGTCGACCACCAGCACATCTTCGGCGCCAGCGGCCAATAACCCGGTCACTGCGGCGTTGACCTCGGCGGTGGCCAGGCGCTTGGTCTGGTCGTAGTAGCGACCGGTGTTGCGCGACTGGTCTATAAAGGAGACGACGCCAGCCACGCCCTCCACATCCGTACCCATCAGTATTTTCACGGTTGCACCTCGTCCAAGTAGTCCATTTCCTTTTTCCGCTCCCAGCGATACTGATCCTCGGGTCGGACCGCCTTGGCCCACTGGTCGATCAACGCCCGGTCGGCGCGACGCCGAACCATCCTCCGGGCGATTCCCTCCGGATCCCAACCATCCAGCACCTCGCGCTCCAGCGCCTCGCGCACTGCAGCGCACGCCGGATCACGCGCCCGATCGTGCAACTCGTCGGGGTCTGCGCGCAAATCGAACAACTGCGGCTCCTGCCCGTGATAATAATTTAGCTTCCACTCGTCCCGGCGCACCATGCGGTGATAGTGCCCCTCGTCGAGACAGTACTCGGAAAACGCCAGATCCTTCCAGGCCGCGTCGTGGTCCTGAAGTATCCCCAGCGCATCGCGCCCGCGCGCATGCGGCAGTGGCGGGCACTGCAGCACTGCCAGCATCGTGGTGTTGAGGTCGAGGCTTGAGAGCACCCTTTCGCAGCGTACCCCCTCGGGCAAATGCCCCGGCCAGGAGACGATCGCCGGGACCTTGACCGAGCGCTCGTAGAAGGTGCGCTTGGACCACAGGCCGTGTTCGCCGACCTGCTCGCCGTGGTCCGAAGTGTAGACGATCAACGTATTTTCCTCCAACCCATTTGCGCGCAGCGCCGCAAGCACCTGGCCGATCATCGCGTCCAATCGCGTCACCAGCGCCCAGTAGGCGGCGCGGGCATTGAGTACTCGGCTCTCGCTGGCCTCCTCCCAACCCGAATGCCGCCGCCACCACTGCAAAAAGGGATGCACCTGATCATTCAATGGCTGGGGATGCTCGGGTGGACCGATCTGCCCGCGATAGCGCACATAATCCCCGCGCCGGGCGACAAAGGGCATATGCGGCAACATATAGCCCAGCGAAAGCGAAAATGGCTCGCCGGATTGTCCCGCTCTTTTTTGCACGCCGAGGCGATCGAGCCAGTGCACCGCGGCGGCGGTGACATCCTCGTCGTGGACCTGATAGCTGCTCTGACCCGCGCCGGCCTTGACCAGCACCGAGTGCGCGTCACCGGGAGCGCCACCCTCCGAGTAGTTGCCGCTGTGGTCGCCGACCAGGCGCTCGGCATAGCCGTGCAGCTGATCGGGTCCGCGCGAGTGCATCCGGCCAATCAGCGTCGGCCGATAGCCGCCGGCCCCCATCGCGTGGGCCAAGGTCGGCACCCCCGAGGAGAGCATATCGTGGTTGGTCCAGACCCCGATATCGTGTGGATAGCGCCCGCTCAGCATCGCCATCCGCGAGGACACGCAGACCGGCGAGGGGCAGTAGACCTCCGAACAAAGTACCCCGCGTTCAGCCAGGGCGTCCAAATTCGGCGTCTCGACCAGCGGATCGCCATAACAGCGCACGACGTGGGGGCTGTGCTGGTCCGAATGAATATAGAGCAAGTTCGGTCGGTCGCTCATAGCGCATACCTCTCCAGCACTGCGCGGTCGATCTCGATCCCCAACCCCGGCCCCTGTGGCACAGCGACAAACCCATCAATGGTGCGGATCGGCTCTTGCGCCAACTCGGTGCGCAACCCATTCTCGGTCATGTCGAATTCCAACAGCGAAGGCTCGGGCGCCATCCCCTCCGGATAGTCGGGAATCGTCGCCTGCCAGTGCAGGGTCGCCGCCAACCGAATCGCAGTGCCCCACATATGCGGCAGCACCCGCACCCGATTGGCGCTGGCCATCGCCTGAACCTTGAGACACTCGGAGAAACCGCCGGCGATGCAGATATCGGGCTGGACGATGTCCAAACAGCGCTTTTGCAGCGGATCGCGAAAGGCCCAGCGCCCCTCCAACTGCTCCCCACCGGCAATTCGCATCGGCAGCTTCTGCCGTATCTCCCGATAGCCCTTGATCTCATCGGGTGCGACCGGCTCTTCGTACCAGTAGAGCTCCCAATCGGCGATTCTATAACCCACGTCGAGCGCCGTACCCACATCATAGGCGCAATTGGCATCGACCGCCAGGAGAATATCGGGACCAATCGCCTCGCGCACCGCCCGCACAATCTCCACATCGCACGCCGCACCAAAGCCGATCTTCATCTTCACCACCCCAAAACCCGCATCGACATAAGCCCGAGCCTCATCCTGCAATGCCCCGGTATTGTCCGCCACATCCTTTCTAAACAACCCACTGGCATAGGCGGGTATCTTGTCGCGATAGGCCCCGCCAAGCAATTTATACACCGGCAACCCCAACGCCTTACCCACAATATCCCACAACGCAATATCCACCGCGCTAATCGCAGCAATATCCCCCCAGCCAAAGGCATTGAGCCCATTCCAAATCCGCTCGCGATCAAATGGATCCCTCCCGATCACCTGCGCTTCAAGCGCCCCCCGAGAAATCATCCGCGTAGCCTCGCCCCAACCACGGATCCCCGCATCGGTCTCAATCTCGACCACGCAGGCGTTGCGCGCCTTATTCCACATCCGCGAATTGGCAAAGGGCACCTCAACCGGATAGCGCAAAGCATACGTTTTTACTTGGGTGATTTTCAATATTTTTCCTCCGCTCTAATTCTACTATGTATAGAATGCCCAAATTATAAATTGTCACAACTACCGGAGGGCATAACCTCGATCAGCCCGTCCACGCAGAAATATCCGCCGCCCGCAACCGATGCCTCTTCGCAAAGAAAATATCCTCCCCCACAATGGGCCCCGCCACACTAAACCCATCCTCCTCACACAAAATCTCCTCCACCACACCCGCCACCGGATCAAAGCGATAAATACACGACCTAGTAAAGCCATACAACGCACCATCACCCGCCACCTGCAAACCCAAATCCAATGGCCTCCCCTCCGGCAGCGCAACCCGCTCCACAAACGCCCGCAGCTCCACATCAAAAACAAAGAGCTCAGCCCCCTCTTCCCCCATCACCGTGCCATAGAGCCGCCCATCCCCCTCCATCACCAGCGCGTTAAACACCGCGATGGACCGCGCCAAAGTACCCTCCCACACCTTTTCCTCCGCCGCGCAATCCCACAAAAAAAGCACCGCCTGATCGACTCTCGGTTGCGTACCGCTGCCCCCGGCAATATTGGTCCCCACCGCGATCAACCCCTGGCCCGGCACTTCCGCCAGCACATAGCAACTCCCCTCCCCGGCGATTTCGCAATACGCCTTTTTCTCCCCGCTCTGCGGATCGTACCAGGCCAGCGGACCACCCCAGCGCCCGTAGTCGGGCAGCGACGCGGTCCAGACCCTCCCCAGCGGTCCGGCCAATGTCGCCCGGGGCCGATAGGACAATTCGTCGATGCGCCCCACGTCGCGCGGATTCGCGTCCTCGTCTTCGCCGAAGCGATAGGACCGCGCCGGGTCATAGACCGAGATCCGCGCCGCCGGATAGGAGGAGATATAGATCCGACCCTCGAAATTGGCCATCGAATAGGCCTCGCCTTTCGATGCCGAACACACCCCCAGATCGACCAACTCGCCCACCGCCGGATCGCAGCGAAAGAAATGCTCGGGCAAGATACTCGAACCATAGATGCAACCATCCGGCCCCGCGTGCAAATAGAAGATATCGGTCCCGCTGGCCTCATACGCCAGATCGAAAACCTCCACCGCGCCATCGGGCGGCGCGATCTCGAGCACGCGGTGAATATCCTCCACCGCGTCGGCAAAGCGAAAGCGCCGACCATCGGCGAGCTCCGCGAGCTCTCGCTCGGGCGTCGGCAAGACGTCGACCGGGACCGCTTCCATCCCCTCGATGCGAAAATCGCCCGCGCTCGACTCGATATAAATACCGCGGTCTGCACCCCGGAACATCGCCAGGCTGCCCTCGCCCTTATTCACCACTGGCCCCACGACCCGCTTTGCGCCACTCACCGGGTCAAAAACCACCACGTGCAAGCGAGTCTGGGCGATATAACAGGCGATGGTGCCGTCGGCATTGACGAGGGGATAATTGTACATATCGATCTCGTCCATCCGGCCGTAGCGCGCAAATTCACCCGTCGCCAAATCATAGCTGCTCAAATCCGCCGTGCCATAGCTGCCGATCCACAGCCGGCCCTGGTCGTCCTCGTCGATGCGGCAGGGGAAAATCGCCGCTGCGCCATTGATTGCACCCAGATCGACCAAGCCGTCCTGCACCGGGTCGAAACAGAACAGATGACCCGAGTGCGCCGCGCCGATATAGAGCCGACCATCGCGGCCCATATAGACCGCCGTGGTGTAATTGGACTCTGGCACATCCACCGTAAACTGCCGCGTCGCGCCCGTGGCGGGATCGATTTGCAGCACGAAGAAATTGGCGGCCTGCTGCGACATCGTCGCATAGAGACAGGGCGCGCCCGTGCGGTCCCTTCCCGGATATAGCTGGGCCCGGTTGACCGCGTACACCGGCACGCCGATCTCGCGGATCGTCTTTTTTTCGCTCATAGGGATCCCCTCCATCGGGGGGATATATAACACATAACGCGCTAGCTGGCACGGCCTCGACCTAGGAGTCGCACCGCCGCAGCCGCTTGACTGCACCGCCTCCCCATACCCTATATTTTAAGTATGGCGACCGATATGGACAGGGCCAAACTCGACCGCGAGCTGGCCGAATTGCGGCAGCGCGAAAAACGCTACCGCACCCTCTACAACAACACGCCGGCGATGATGCACTCAGTCGATGTCGCGGGCGACCTGGCCAATGGCAACGACTTCTGGATCGAGACCCCGGGTTATTCCTACATGGAGGTAATCGGCCGTGGATCAGCAGCGACGAAGCGGGGCGCGTCGCATCCTCCTGCGTCTTTATGATCGACGTGACCGAGTGCAGACGCAACGAGGAAATTATCGAGCTCAACCCGGCCCGGTAGCGGCTGCGCAACGAGATCCTAACGATGGAGGGCGAGGCGGGTTGGGAGGGAATTATCGTCGCGACCAAATCAAGCGCTAAGCAGCCGTCTTAACCCTCCTGGTGAACTCCAGGCGCGAGCGAGCCGATCGTGGGCCCGGCGCCTAACAGGGGCCAGATCCTGGCGATCGGGCTGCTATTGGGCCACGCCGATCCGCGGTCGGCGGGCGCCGCGCGACCGCAGGGCTTTTCAGACGGCTGCTCAGGGCGCGGAGATAGCAGCAACCGACAAGAGGATAAGTCTGGATATGGCTTCGGTCCTCGACGCTCCGGAATAAACCTCCCTACAGATAATCCATCATCCCGTCGTAGCCGTGCTCGACCACGATCGAGCTGCCCAGGTCGCGCAGGATTTGCCGCGTGAGGTTGAGCTTGTTCTGGAGAAAATCGTCCGAGTGGGTGGGATCGTGGTGAATCGCGATCCACTTCCCGACCTCGGCCGACTTGGCCAGCACGCAGACATTGGGCACTGATGAGTGGCCCCAACCGATGTGGTCGGCGTATTCCTCGGCGGTGTACTGGGCTTCGTGGATCAGCACATTGACCCCTTTGAGGAAGTCGATCGTTTGGGCGTGCACCGAGCCGGCATCCTGGCCTGGCGCCCGGTCGGGCGGACCGAGATAGCCCTTGAGGAACTCGTTGTCGGGTATGTAGGCCAGGCTCTTCCCCCTGATATCCACCTTGTAGCCAACCGTCGCCCCCGGATGCAGGGTGTATTCCCACTCGACCCGCACATCGCCGATTTTCACCACTTCCTCGCCGAGGATCTTAAATTTGAACTTCGCCTGCATATCTTCCATCTGGATCGGAAAATAGGCGCGATCGAGCTGACCCCTGAAAATCGATTCAATATCTTTGTCGACATTGGGCGGGGCGTAGACGTCGATTTCGAAACCCGGTACAAAGGTCGGGGCGAAGAAGGGGAAGCCCTGGATGTGGTCCCAGTGCGTATGGGTGATAAAGAGGTGGATCTTGCGCGGTGGGTCGGCCATTAACGACAGCCCCAATTCGCGGACCCCGGACCCGGCATCGAAGATAATGCGGTCATCGCCACAGACGATCTCCATACAGGATGTATTGCCGCCGTGCCGGGAATACTGGGGGCCGGAGACCGGTATTGACCCCCGCGTGCCCCACAGGCGGAAGGAGCCATTATCCGTGCGCTGCCGCGGCCGGAAGACCTCTTCCTCAGTGATTACAGACGAAGTAGTGGTGGACATGGCACTCTCTCCATAGGCACTGGCGTCGGCAAAGTAGCGCTTGACCATTGCCAGCAGTTCGGTGGTTGGAATCGGTTTGGACATAAAGTCGAAGGTCCCCAATTCGCGAGCCTGGGCCATCTCGGTCTTGTAGTCCTTGGCCGAACAGACGATCACGCCGATGGAGGAAGTCGCCGGATCGGCCCTCAGCGCTTTGAGCACTTCGAGCCCGTGCATTTTGGGTATCATCAGATCGAGGACGATCAGCTCTGGCACCTCGGCGTGAGCCAGTTGCAAACACTGCTCGCCATCCATCGCCCGCAACACCTGAAAACCTTCCTTCTCCAGGGTGGAGATGATGAGATGGGCCGTTATATTGTCGTCATCGGAAACCAGAATGCGGGATTTCATCGCTCGTCCGTATTTGATGGGTTAAAGGCCTATAAAATAAGGAGTGGACCTTGCCTAAACCAACTAAAATCTTCATTATCCCGCCCACACGCGAAAGGGGAGTCCTGTCATGCTCAATATTGGTTTTATCGGTTGCGGCGGCATCGCCCGCCACCACGCCACGCGCTTAGCCCAAATCCGGGGCGCCCGAATCCTCGCCGCCAGCGACGTCGTCGCCGCTGCCGCCCAGGGTTTCGCCCGCGATTTCGGGGTGCAACACAAAGCCGATGACTACCGCCGCATCCTCGACCTGCCCGACCTCGACGCCGTCTGGGTCTGCACCCCCACCTTCCAGCACCCCGCCCCGGTCATCGCCGCCGCCAAAGCCGGCAAGCACGTCTTCTGCGAAAAACCCATGGCGCTCAATATGGCCGACGCCCGGCGCATGGTCCGCGCCTGCGATACAGCCGGCGTGCGGCTGACCATCGGCTTTGTGCGCCGCTTCGACGCCCAGTGGGGCAAACTCAAGCAGATCGTCCAATCCGGTGCCCTGGGCCGACCGGTCATCTGGCGCTTCGCCGCCGGTGGCCGGCCCGCCAACCCCTGGTTCCGCGATGTCGGCAAGGGCGGTGGGCCGCTGATGGACGGCGCCATCCACAACTACGACTTCGCGCTGCAAATCTTCGGCCCCGCCGCCTCCGTCCAGGCCTCCTCGCTGCAATTCGCCGCCTCGAGTGTCGGCGCCGACACCGCCAGCGCAATCCTCAACTTCAAAAGCGGCGACCAGCACGCGCTGATCTGGTCCTGGGGCGTGGCCGCGGGTGCACCCGTAGCCGGACTCAACGATATCATCGGCCCCAAAGGTTCGCTGCAATTCGGCATGACCGCGCCAAAAGCCCCCGCCTCGTTCGACCCAAAAAAACACGGCGCCCTCACCCTCAGGACCCACCGCGAAAAAGTCTACACCTATCCGCATAAGGACATGTTCGCGACCCAGGCCAAACACGTGGTC
>JAYYUU010000177.1:0-9821 GCA_036343835.1 Candidatus Latescibacterota bacterium
GGCTACTCTACGGACAGCTAAACGGCCTGATGATCGCCATCTGGTCCATGCTCGCGTCAACGGTGGCGGAAGTTGTCTATTTGGGCTGGCACGTGCGGCAACTGCGCTGGTGAGCACCAGAGCTATGGAACAACCAACCGCCAGAGCACACATCGTTCGTCGCGATACACCTCCCTTATATATCCCCCCAGCTGCGACGTGATATGCCCTTCGTGCGGGCCGATCCGTTCGACGAGTATATAGTCTAACTTAAGGTGGCGCAGTTTCTCACCCAGCGAAGCAAATTCGGGCAATACCACACTCAACCCCCCGTGCATCAGTGCCGCATAGACGAAGCGGCGGTGTTCTTTGGCCACCTCATCGTGCGAAAAGCGCTGGCCATTGGTATTGTAGTAGGGTTTGACATCGGCGTAGAACAGGCCGTAATCAACGGTCGCCCGCTGCGAGGGGCCGGTGAGCAAGACGGCGTCTTTGACCTTTTGCGCGGCGAGCCATTTATAAGCGCCGCGAAAGGGAATCGCGCGGTTGAAATCGTGCAGTTGGGAAGGCCGCAGATAAAAACCCAGCAAAGTCATCGCGGCGATGACAGCACCAGCGATCAGCGGACGGCGGACCAACCGACCCAGCGCCGCAAACCGCAAGACAAGCCAGGGCCCGAGCAAGAGCGGCGGCAGCAAATACAACAATAGCAGCGAGTGGTCGAACATCTGAAAGCTCGACACATCGCGCGGCAGATAGCGGAAATAATTGAGTCCCGGATGAGCCAACACAACCACAGTAACCAACGACAATAGCGCCACCGCCCAACCCTCTATCCTGAGCAAAGCCTCGTCGCGCACCAACCGCTGTATCTTCTCGATCGACCATCCCAACAAACAGGCGATTTCGGGCATCAGAAAATAATATCTGTGGAGACCGATCTGGTGATCCTGGCCAAGCATCAGCTGCACGTGCGCAGTCAGCGGTTCGAGCGCCAGGACGAAGAGCACCAGCCGGTCGAGCCGGGTTAATTCTCCACAGACTCGCCGCGCGGCATATACACCCAGACACACTGTACCGTAGAGTACTAGCGAAGGAAAGTGGAGCTGCCGCTCACCCTCGCGATCCACATCGAGCACCGCGCTGACCCAGTGGCTCTGATCCAGGTTCATGAGGATATAGGCGAGATAAGCGCAGGCGCAGACAACTAGAATGAACAAAACCAGCAAATGGACCCGCACCCGCGCCCAATCGCGGCGCACAATCCACTCCCAACCGCATTGCAACCCCACCGTCCACACCTGCAAAATCGTGAAGTAGGGGGTTATCGCCATCGTCGCCAGACCCGTGGCCAGCATCGCGCCCAGATAGCGCCGCCGCGGCATCTCGTCGGCGTGAGCCAGCAGCGAGAGCCAGAGTAACGACAGCCCCAAACCATCACCCGGGCGCGGGAAGCGAAATAGGGTAAACTGCGCGGCGCCGTGCATAAAGAGCGTGCTGAGCAGCACGAACATCGCCAGGGCGGCGCTAGCTCCCAGGGGATAGTCCCACAGGCGAACCAGGCAGAAAAAAACACCACCCACAGCGAAAAGGGCAGCGGGATCTTCCACAGCGGCAATAGCGCCAAGACCTGAATATCCAGCACTGCGGCGAGGCGGTCGGCGGCGGTGACCGTCAGATAGGAGGGAATCGGGTTGGTGAGATTGCGCTCCTCGTGGTAGAAGGGATTGGCGTCGCTGGCTGGGGCCGCCATACTCCCCCTGGCGATGGCCCAGTAGATATATTCGTCGTCGTGGGTGATGGTATAATCCCACGAGCCAGAATGCGCCGCTTCCCGATCGTGGAAGAGCAGAAACCCGGCCGTAAAAACCAATAGCGCGCAGACGCTATAGCGGATCATCCCTTGAGGATCTTAGAGATCGCCGTCCGCATCAGCGCCTCTGCCGCACCCGACACAAACGCATCGACCGGCTCGTAGCCGCCCTCGGTAAACGAGCTCGCCAGCACAATATACCCGGTTCCCAGATCGCCATAGCCCGCCACCGCGACAAAGGCATCGGGACGGGCTGCCTGGGCGTGGAGCTGATATTCGATAAAGGTCTCGCCCGGCAAGTGCGCGATCGCCACCTGGTCGTTCAGATGCAGACAGGTGAGGGGAATGGGCCGGTCGCGGCGGCGCAAATAGGTCAGCATCAGCGCCGCCTTGCTGTGGATTTTGGCGGATTGGGTCGCGGCATTTATATCGGCCAGCAGCGCGTTCTCATTTAGATCCTCCCGCGGCGGCAAGCACACCTCCTCGACCACCCAGCGCAGCGCTCCGAGCGGTTGACGCTCCATCGCGCGCTCCGAGGCCACCATCGCCTCGTAGACCCGCGTGGTAAACAGCTCCCGATTGTCGGCAATCCCGTCGTTGTATTTGCCGGCGGTTATATTGCCGGCGCAACCGGTGAAGTAGAGATGCGGCACGCCATCCTGCTCGGTGCGGCGATTGCGGGCCAGCCCGACGAACTCCGGCGTCACTACGCCAGTACCATCCATACTCGTCGGATGCACCGCATAGTAGTGGAGCAAGGCCAATGGCCGCTCGCCATCCCAGAAGCCAATGGTCTTCAACAGGGGATCTATCAAACCCTCGGGTGCCGCGCGCACCGCCGGATCGGCCGTCTTGGTCCACCGCACCGCCCAGATCTTGCCATCGGCGCCCAGCAACCGCCGCGTCGAGGCAATGCGGTCGACTTTGGCCGCACCGACGCTGATTTCACTACAGGGTTGCATAGCTTGCATCGCTTCAGCAGCAGCACCGGCCGCCTGTGCCCGCGCCCTTTCCGCCCAATCGCCGGCCACAATCACATTGGGATAGCCGTGGGCGTCGAGGATATCCTGCGCGTCGCGATCGGGCCAGGGCGTATCGTGGGCGTGGATGCAGTGGACCGCCACCCGCTCGGCACTCGTCCCCACCGCCTGGGCCAATTCTCCACGCCAGCGGTCGTAATCGCCATTGCTCAACTCGGCCCAATCCAACGCACAGAGCACGATGGGGGCTTGCCCCTCCGGCACCAGAATAATCCCCAGCGCCGCGAGCGGATCGGCAATCGCCTGCGCCGGCGGATACCAACCCGCACAGAGCGGATGCCCGAGCGGGGGAGTGATATCGGATTGAAAGGTCGCCAGTTGAATCACGGTCTAGCGCTCGTTGGGCCCGACGGCGGCGAAGCGCATCGAGTAATAATGGGTATTGACCAGCGCCCGATCGCCGGTGGCGTCGAGATGTGCCCAGATTTGCTTCATCATCTGGCGGACCCGTTCGGCCTGCCCGGGGGCCAGATTGTGCATTTCGGCGGGATCGTCGGCCAAGTTGTAGAGCTCGTCAAAGTCAAAGCCATTAAAGACGAATTTCCACTCGCCCTCCCAGTAGATGCGCTGGGCCAGCGGAAAGCGGGTGCCGTGATATTCGGCATAGCCGGTCTGGAACGCATCCTCGTGCATTCGCGGATCGCGCAATAGCGCCGCAAAGGAGCGCGAGTCGGGCACTTCGATCGGCTCAGCGCCGGCCAGTTCGGTCAAGGTCGGGCACAAATCGTGCAGACCGACGCGGGCTTTGGTCTGCACTCCGCTGGCCATACCGGGGCCGGCAACGATCAGCGGGATATTGTAGATCTCCTCAAAGGCGCCGACATTGTGCGCCTCAAAGCCGTGGCTGCCGACGTATTTGCCGTGGTCTGCGGTAAAAAAAATCAGCGTATTGTCCAGCGCCCCGCGCGCCTCCAGCACCGTCACCAGCCGCCCCAACTGAGCATCGATCTCACTGATGCAGCCGTAGTAGCACGCCAGTGCTCGGCGCCATTCATCGTCGCTGAGTTCGGCAAAGATCTCTTGCTGGCGCTGGTAGATATTGGGCCGATCGCTCAGGTCGTCGCGCAAATTGGCCGGCAGTGTTAAGCGGTCCACGTCGTAGCGCTCATACGCCGCCCGCCCGACGACCATCGCCTCGTTGGGCTCGTAATAGCTGGCGACGCAGCACCAGGGCCGGTCGGTGGGCGCTCCCTCGAGATAGGCGCAGGCCGCGTCGGTCGGCGCGCTGATCCCGCGCGTCGCCAGCGGCGCATCGGTCACGCCATAGTGCAGGGTGTCGTTATAGCCCACTGGACCCTGGTGATAACGGCTCAACTCGGGGTCGAGTGCGCTATCGGCCCGCATCCCCTGCTCGGACGATTTGCGGTGGGCCTCCTGCCCTAGCGGCTGGCCGATCTCCCAACCAAAATCCGCCAGTTGCAAGCTGCGCTCGATATGCCACTTGCCGAAATAGGCGGTCTGATACCCGGCGCTCTGCAAGCGCTGGGCCCAATGCGGCTTGTCGGCGCGCAGAACGCACTGGTCCGGGTCGGCGACGTGCTCGACCTGGAGTACGCCGTGGTTGTGGGGCAGCAAACCGGTCATCAGGCTGGCGCGAGCGGGGGAGCAGGTGGGCAGCGGGGTATGGGCATTGGCGAGTTGCACGCCGCGCTCGGCCAGTGCGCGCACGTGGGGGGCGATCACCTCCGAATCGGGCGCCAGCGCCTGGCCGCGCAGGCCATCGGCGATAAAGAGCAGAATATTGGGGGCGATCATAGGCGATCAATTCTCGAAAAATGCCGCGATGAATGCGCGATGCACGGCTTTGTCCCCGTACTTATCCACGATCTCATCCGCCAATGCTGCAGTCGTATAGCCGCTGGCGATGGCGAAGACCTCAACGCGGACCATTGCGTCGTCGATCCGATAATCCACCCGCCAGGTCCGGAAGGCGATGCGAAAGCCGTGCTCCGTCTTCTCAATCCGCTTGCGCCGGGCGTCGGTGGGGTCGGTTCGCAACTGCACCTGGAGAAAATTGACCAGATCCCACCCGGCGTGCGCCGCGACCCAATCGAGTTGCTGCTGTGCTGCGCTAAAATCCAGCGCAAAAACCTGCTCTTTACAGGCGTCCACCCACCCCGCGCGCGCATCCGGAAAAGCATCGGCATAGGGCAGATACGGCTTGATATCGAGCACCGGCGTGCCATCGAGCAGATCGTGCTGTCCTACGTGCAAACGACCGCCGTCGATGTCCAATAGCCGCACACAGCTCATCCCAAGGCGGTTAGGCCGGTGCGGGGATCGCGTGGCAAAGACCCCGAGCTTGTGCATCCCCGCACGCGGCGGCTCGACCAGCGGATGCCAGGTCTCGTTCAAATGCAGCTCGTAGAGCACCCAGATCCGCGCGAAATCGGCCAACCCAATAAGCCCCTCCTCGAACTCCTGATTCGCCTCGAGTTGGATCCACGCCTCGTTATCCGGCGCGATACTCGCCTGCCGCGCCGCCTCGTAGCGATAGTGCTGCGCGCACTCGACATAGCCGATCGGGATCACTTTGCCAGCGCGCGAAAATAGTCGCGAAATTGGACCGTGTCGGTGAGATTATTGCCGCCGAACTCCAGCTCGATCCAGCCCTTATACCCCGTCTCGTCCATGGTCTTGAATACCCGTTTCCAATCGAGAGTATTGTCGGCCAACGATGCCGAACCGCTTTTGCCGGTGGTGCCGCGCGCGTGAAAATGGCTGGCGTATTGGATCAGCGGGTGGACCTTTTTTGCCGCGAAGCCGCGCGGGACGAAATGGCCGTAGTCCAGCGTCAGGCTCAGCCCCGGGACGGCCTGCACCAACTTGATCGCACGAGTCGGCGTAGAGGCCAGCGAGCCGATATGGGGCTCGACCGCGAAGGCGATGCGATACGCCCGGGCCTGCTCCACCCGCCACGCCAACTCCTCGACAGCGCGCGCCGTCGAGTCCCGCGCGCTGTCGCCTTTGAAAAACGCGCCGGGCAGGGCGGTGATATGCTTGCCCTTGCACTCGGCCGCGTAGTCCAGCACCTTGAGGAAGGCGTCGCGCGCCTTGCGGCGGATCGCAGGCCTGGGATTGTTGACGGCGCGCGACTGATAATCGAGCGCCAGTTGCAAAAAAATATCGGCGGCCACCAGACCATTGTACTCCAACTTCCTCCGCAAACTGCGCGCCGAGCGATTGACATTCTTGAATTCGCTGGAGGGCTGCAGATGCGAGCGATCCTCGAAGAGCCCGATATCTACGCCCTTCAGCCCCAACATGGAGATCAACTGCAGTACTTGCCGGTGTGATAAGATCGGGAAGGTGAAGTCAGCACAGGCCAGTTTGAGTCGCATATTTCCTCCGTTGTGGCGACAGGTCCAAACGCGTTTCCAAGTATACGACACGCCGCTGCCAGGGCCAATGCCTTGACCGCATTGGCGATGGATCCGTTTATATTTTCCATGCCCGCCCTGCTCCAACCCCTCGCAGCCGGCGACCTGCCAGACGTCCGCTATGTCGGCCGTTGTCCGTCGACTCATCGCGAGCGCGCCCTGCGACCCACGCCCGAGGTCATCGCCACCGCCGAAGACCTCAAGCGCTACCTGGCCTCCAGACGCCACGCCCCCACCGGCTTTAGCACCCGCGAGCTCTACGCGCCATTTTGCGGCAAGATGTTCGGGATCATGCTCTGCAAAGACGCCACCGGGCAACTCGGCACGCTCCGCGCCTTCTCGGGCGGATGGGCGGGGCAATGGCAGCCGCCGGGCTGGGTCCCGCCGAGCGGCCACATCGCCGAATACGCAACCCAGCGCACGCAAACCGAAGCTCAACTCGCCGAATTGACCCGGCAAATCGACGCGCTCAATACGCAGCCGCCAGACGCTGCAACCACCCGGGCCATCGCAGACTGCAAAGCCGAGCGCCGCCGAATCTCCCGCGTCCTCACCGACCAGATCCACCAGGCCTATCGCTTCGAAAACTTCCTCGGCGAAATCCTGCCCCTGACCGCAGTCGACACCGGCAGCAGTCGCCCACCCACCGGCATGGGCGACTGCTGCGCCCCCAAGCTTTTGCAACACGCCGTCCGCAACCAGCTCGAGCCTTTGGGCATGGTCGAATTCTGGTGGGGACAATCCCCGCCGACCTTGCCGCGAGTCGAGGGCGTCTACTACGGCTCGTGCGATCACAAATGCTACCCCATCCTGGGTTTTCTGCTGCGCGGCTGCGCCGCGGCGGAGGTCGGCCCGTGAAACGCCTGCCCCCCGACCAGCGCCACCGTCCCCTATCGGTCGTCTACCACGAGCGGAGCTTCGCCGTCGTCGACAAGCTCCCCGACTTCCTCTCCGTACCGGGACGCCACCCCGCAAGCCAGGACTGCGTCGTGGCGCGGGTGCGCGAGATCTTCCCCTGGGCGGAAGGCTCAATCGCCGCACACCGCCTCGATATGGAAACCTCGGGGCTGATGGTCATGGGGCTGACGCCCGCAGCCCACAAGCACCTCTCCCGCCAATTCGAAAAACGCCAAGTCGCCAAAACGTATATCGCGCTGCTCGAAGGCCGGGTCGAGCCCGAATCAGGCCATATCGAACTTCCCTTCCGCGTCGACTGGCCCAATCGGCCCCGACAGATCCACGACCCCGAACACGGCAAACTCGGCATAAGCGATTGGCAGATCCTGGAGCGACACCGGGACGCGACCCGCGTCGAATTCACCCCGCACACCGGCCGCACCCACCAGCTCCGCGTCCACTCGGCCCACCCGCTGGGCATCGGCCACCCGATAGTCGGCGACCATCTCTACGGCAATCCCGCGCTCGCCGACCGCCTGATGCTCCACAGCACCACCCTCGGTTTCTACCATCCGGAGAGCGACGAATGGCTTAGCTTCTGTTCGCCAGTGCCATTTTAGGGTTTGTACAGGTTCCGCGACCGGTACTGAAAGAAAATCATCCGTCGATGCTCCTCTCCCAACCACGGATAGGCCCCGTGTGCCTGCGCCGACGCCAGAAAGAGCAGCACGTCGCCCGCCTGCATCGCCACGTGTTTGACCAGCCCCATCTCATTGTCGCAGGTGCGGATGCCGTCGGGCATCGGATAGGCGGTCTTGTGCGAGCCCGGCACGCAGACGAAGCCCCCGTCGGCACGGGTCACATCGTGCAACTGCCAAGCCACATTGAGGTATTCGGCATAGACGCGTCCATTCTGCTGGCGATAGTGATTGGTCACCCTGGCCGGTGTCGCCGGGGAGTGCAGGGCGTGCCCCGACGATCCCTTCCCGGAAAGAAAGCCGCTGCACTGCATGCACTCGAAGCCGCTGCCCATAATCCAGTTCAGTCGCTGGATCAGCACCGGGTTGGCGATCATCCGGCGGAAGGGCTCGCCGTGCGGCGCCGGCAAGGTCCACGGGTCGCCCATCGACGAGCGACCAACCCCCGATCCCGACAACGGCGACGAGTCACCGGCGGCCGACCCACCGTGGCTGATCCGCTCAGGGTTCTGGTCGATCGCCTCGTTGGCCGCCTCAAGCCACGCCTCGTCCATTACCCCCTTTAAGACCAGATGGCCGCAGAGATCCCAGTGGTAAAACTCTTTCTCGTCGATTCCTGAATCCGGATCGCGGATGTAGCTCGAGGGGTGAAACACCCCCGGCTCTTCGGCCAACCAAACCCTTGCGCCATCCGAGTGCACCACTGGCGGCGGATAGGGCCGATTGGGGTTGTGGAAAATAGTGCGCTCAATCTCTGTCAACTCGGTCGTCCATTCGGGCATCTCCGCGCCCTTGCCCACGATTTCCGATTCGGCTGCCGGCCGCGCGTCGGCACCGACATAGCCGGATTCGAACAAGCGCTGCGGCCCCTCACCGCGCCAGGGTCTGAAACCCCGCATCAGCGAGTCGGCACAAATCAGCAGGTCGCCCGCTTGCAACACCGGTTGATCCACCAGCCCCATCTCGTCGCTCCCATCGACCAGATCCCGCGGGGCGTCCACCGTGCTATTGTGACTCGCCGGAACTACCACCAAACCCCCATCGCCCTCCCCCGCTTCCGCCAGCGCCCAAAACACCCGCACGCCCTGACAGAAGCGATTGCCATTGTACTGCCTATAGGACCGCGACCAATCCACCCATTCACCGCCCCCCACCAGCGACCCCACCTGCTCGCACTCACCGACCATGCGCAGCGGCTCGTCGAGCCGAAAACCCTCACCGCATATCTGCTCCAAATACCACCTCAACACCGGATGCTCGCGCAGGGCCAACAAGGGATTACTCGCCGGCCCCGACCAGCGCAATCGCCCCGCCGCTGACCCCAACTGATCTAACGCTCGATTACAGGCTTTGAGTTCGGCCGCTGTCAGAACGCCGGGGACGATCATATAGCCCGCCACGTCGAAGCGGTAGTTTTCCTCGTTGGTCATCGCTTGCTTGTCCATAAGGGACTCCTCGTATCCGGGATATTTTGGTAATTCCCCGATGTTGTGGTATCATAGTAGCCCTTGAGCACAAGACGCGCAACGGAGATCATTATGTCAACCCTCAGGGATAAAATGTGGATCTTGGCCCACGAAGCTGGCAGCCACAACCAGGGCTGGAACACCCCAGCCGCTTCTCGCATGACCCCGGTAGAAGGCGCTCTATATCTCGGCGTAACCAACCTGATCATGGTCCGCTACAGCGGCCAACCGGCTCCGCCTTACGCTCAGTACGCCCGGGCATTCAAACCACTTGGGCAGTTCGTGTGGTCCATCGTCAACGCGGGAGGCGAGACCTCGGAAGAAGAACTGGTCGCCGTCCGGGAACTGGCCGCCCGACATCCCAATATGACCGGGGTGATGATGGACGACTTCTTCCGCAACGATCCCGACAACCCCGGGGTCTATTCACCCGAGCGCCTGGCCGAAATCCGCGCTTTATTGGCCACGGAGCGAGCAAAGGCGCTGGACTTGTGGGTCGTGCTCTATCAGTTCCAACTCGACTTACCCATCAAAGCCCACCTCGCGCC
>JAYYUU010000178.1:0-6284 GCA_036343835.1 Candidatus Latescibacterota bacterium
CGACGGCCGCTTCGACGTGCCCTTCTTCTTCCCCAGTTTCGCGCTCAACACCTGGTCGATGGGTGTGTTCAACACCCTCTTTTACCACCGGCAATGGCGGCGTTCAACCGACGGACTCGTCCACTACGATCCCTATTTCTATCCCCTCGACGCCATCCATCGCTGGAACCGCATCTACGGCCGCAGGGGTTTTTTGCAGTACCAGGTCGTCGTGCCCTACCGGGATGGCGAGGAGATCATGGCCGAGCTACTCGGCCGCATCGCCAGCCGGGGCATCCCCTCGCTATTGACCGTGCTCAAGAGCTTCGGGCCAGCAAACGACGGCCTGCTCTCCTTCCCGACGGCCGGCTATACCCTGGCGCTGGACATCCCGATGCGCGATGAGGGCCTCATTCCCTTCCTGCGCGAACTAAACAAGACGCTCGTCCGGGCCAAGGGTCGCGTCTATCTGGCCAAGGACGCCATCCTGGAAAGGGAGGACTTTGCCGCGATGTACCCGCAATTGGAAGAATTCAAAGCCATCAAGCGCAAATACGATCCGCAATACCGCTTCCGCTCGCGCCTTTCGGACCGCTTGGGGATCACATGAGAGCACTGATTCTGGGCGCCAAATCGGCGATCGCCCAGGCCATCGTCACCAGGCTCGAGGGCTACGACTTCGCGCTCTGTGCCCGCCAGTGCCAGATGCTGGAACCCTTCGCCGCCGACTTGCGGCTCAAGCGCTCGTGCCAGGTCGACCTGGTCGAATTCGATGCGCTCGATTTCGCGGCGCTAAAGCGCTTGCCGCAACAAATCCACGACCAGTGCGGCGAGTTCGATCTGGTCGTCCTGGCCTTCGGTTATTTGGGGGACCAGCAGACGGCAGAACGCGACGCGGATGAAATGGCGACGACGCTCAACGCCAACTTCACCGGCGCGGTCATCGCCCTGTCGCACCTGGCCAATTATCTCGAGGCGCGCCAGCAACCGGGCGGCATTATCGGCATCGCCTCGGTCGCCGGCGATCGGGGCCGCCAGAAAAACTACCTCTACGGGGCGGCCAAGGGCGGGCTGGCGATTTTTCTCCAGGGGTTGCGCAACCGGCTAGCCGCTACGCCGGTCCACGTCCTGACGGTCAAACCCGGCTTCGTCGACACGCCGATGACCCAGGGCCTAGACGGGCTATTTCTGGTCGCCCCGCCCGCCAAGGTCGCCGACGATATCGTCCGTGCTTATACAAAAAAAAAGGATGTGCTCTACACGCCCTTCTTCTGGCGCTGGATCATGCTCATCACCAAGAGCATACCCGAGCGCATCTTTAAAAAGCTTAAACTGTAATTTAGGGCGGGCCTGAAAAGTCCCAGCTGGCCGTCAGGCGACTGTGCCGACCGTGGATCAGCGCTGCAATCCGGCGAAGATGCGGACGAAGAGCAACGAGTTGGAATTGGTTTCCGCCGCGAAGGCGCGCCGGTCCCATAGGAAACCGGCATTCATCGTCAACGCATAGCCGAGATAGGACGAGCGATTGGTCAGTTGCAGCGCCAGAACCGTACCTGTAAAATCGTCGATATAGCCGGGCGGTACGATCTCGGGCTTGTCCTCGAGGTTTTTAAAGAGATTTACTTCGACGCCGTATTCGAGGAAGGTGGTCGGCAGGATAAAATACTTCGAGGTCAACATGAAGAAATGCGACCACTCCGCGACCTGGATCTCCCCCGCTTGCCGGGGATCGGCCTTGCGGAATATGGCTTTCCAGCGCGGCCAGAAGGCCAGTTTGTCCGAGACCGGGAACGGATAGTCGGCCTTGTTGATAATGCCGAGAAACAAGCGATCGTCCCGGGTGGTTGCTCCGCGCTGTTTGTACCAGTCGTATTTAACCTTGTTGTAGATATTGAGGTTTTCCAACCCCAGAAAATCCAAGGTCAGATAACCGGTGCTGACGAAAGCGTCCTCCGTCTCCAGCGGGTCGACTACTTCGCGAAAACCATTGGGGTCGACCCAGATGATGGCATTGTCCTGAATATCGTCCTGGACGAAGCGAGCATACTGGTAAAAGCGCATCTTGGCCCCCGGCCGGCTCCAGTCGCCGGTGGCGATGGCATAGGTCTGGCTGGCCTCGCGCTTGCTGCTTACTTCCCCCACTCCGGCGCGACCCACGGTCAGTTTGAGGGCCTCGGTCAGATGCACCCCGCCATAGGCGTTCCAACCATCGCGGTCCTGGCGGTAGGGCAAGTCGGCCAGGCTGTCGTTTTCAAAGCGGTCGACGACGCCATTGTTGTTCATATCGACGCCGAAGAGAAACTCGGGCGCATCGACATTATAGCGCAGGAATGGCTCGGCGAAATCGGGTGTGGCATTGGCATTCTGATTGAAGTCGGAGATAAAATCCGAATTCTCGTCGTAGCCGGGAAAGACCTGCGGGTCGGGCAGCCCACCGCTGCCGAAGCGGGTGGTGCCGAAGAGGAAATCGCCATTCTGCCACAGGCGCTTCCAGTCGGGGAAGCGATCCTGATCATCGTTGTCGTCGACGGCTTCGAACGAATAGCGCTGAGGATCCTCGTAGTCGATGAAACCGCGCGTATCGGTGATAAAGGCCCGCGTCGAATACTCGGGCTCGAGCCGGTAGACCTCGCCATAGGCGAAATACGGATAGGCGTCCTGCGAGGCCGTGACATAATAGGCCAGCCCGTCGTCCTGGGCGAGCTGGTGGTCGCGGAAGTTCTGATTGGGGAAGCGGCGGTAATCGCGGCTCAATGCCCATTCGGAGCGCAGGTTAAAGCCCCGCCAGTCCTCGACGTCGAAGTTGATACCGATGATGTCCTTGCCGGTGGGCAGCCCGTATTCGAAGCGGACGAAGCTCATATTCGAGCCATCGCTGACATTGCCGTGGGTGCGTTTGACCAGCAAGAAGACCGGCTCGTCCTGGCTATTGATCTGCAAGTTGGAGGTCGCCTCGATCATATAGTCGTTGGCGAGGACCAACTCGAACTCGATCTCCCGGACGTCCTGGAATGAGGCGATCTCCTCGCCGGGCTGGATCTGAAAGTCGGCGATGACATTGTAGGTCAGCTCGATACTCTCGGCCCCATTGGCCTCCAAAAGCCCGGCGCGGCGAATGCCGCCGCGCACCGTCGGCACGATCTCGGGATGTTCGACCCCATTGAGGAAGATCCGCTCGGAAAAGAGTTGCGCCCCCCCCTTGCCATCTTCGGGCGAATCATCGGAAAGCCTGAGCACGATGGTCTCGACGTGGCCGCCGTTCTGGTCCTCGGTGAGCACGCCCTTGAGCGAGTTGTTGCCCAGGCGCCGGGCCGAGGAGAAATTGGCGATATTGACATAGGAGAAGCCCAAGTGCGAAAAATCGCCCAGATGCGCCGCGGCGTGGATGCCGTAGAGATTGGTCACATCGCTGAGATTCTGCCCGCCCGAATTCTCGCTGGCGACCACGGTGCCGGGCGAGGCCAGACGCGAGGCGACCAGCGTGGCCTCGAAGAGGTCAGAGGCAAAATTCCACTGCACGCCATTAAAGGCCGGTTTGCGGAAGGTCAGCGGCGTCAGCGTAGTATTGATTGCGTCGCCGATGGTCAGCGCCGAATAGAATTGCCCCTTGGACATCGACGAAACGACCAGATTGCGAAACCAGCCCGAGAACTTGGACGCCTTGCGCACCGAAGTGCCCGCCGACGCCGGGCTGTTGACGGTCCAGCTATAGATCTCGAAACCGCGGGTGAGGTAGTTGCCGTAAATATCGTAGGTGCGAAACCCCTCAAACTCGGTCGAGACATAGCGCTCGTAGGTCTCCACGGCGTAGTTGCTGTATTCCTCGCCGGTCCAGCGATAGAATTGATACAGGCTCTGCGACTGCTGCCACTTGCGCTGCGTGGGCGTCATCGCCATCTCGTAGACCTGCACGCCGCGGGGCTCGCGACCGGTGGTCAGACCGAGTTGTTGCGCCGAAGCGATTTCGGCGAGGAGCAACGCGCTGAGAATTATGTATTTAATCAAATCCATAGCCAGCGTTCGGTCGTTTGAATTCTACAGCAAATTGCTGTTATCGCTGCATTTGGGCTACTAATATTTGCAATTTTCGACGCTGCCGCAACCTTTTAATAGCGATTGGTCCCCTTCTGGCTCGGTTGCAGAATGGGCTGGGCTAGCCTCCCCCGCCTCCAGCACTGCGCCGACCTCGCCGCGCAATCTTTCCTTGAGGGTGGTGTAGCGCCGGGCGACTTCGTCGTTGTCGATTGCCAGTTTGAGGGCCTTTTGGGTGCCGACGATGACGACCATCTGCTTGGCCCGGGTAATTGCCGTATAGAGCAGGTTGCGCTGCAGCATCACATAGTGCTGGGTCGTCAGTGGCAAGATGACCACGGGAAACTCCGACCCCTGCGAGCGATGGGTGCTGATCGCGTAGGCCAGCGTCAACTCGTCGAGATCGGCCTGGTCGTACTCGACGACATAGTCAAAGTGGACCCACAGTAGCTGCTTTTCTGCGTCTATCTTTTCGACGATTCCCATATCGCCGTTGAAAACGCCCTTGTCGTAGTTGTTCTTGATCTGCATGACCTTGTCGCCAACCCGCAACTCGGTTCCGCGGTGGCGATGGGGCCGCCCCTCGGGATTGAGGCGCTGTTGTAGACGCTGGTTTAAATTGAGCGCCCCCGTCTCCCCCCGATACATCGGCGACAGCACCTGAATATCGCGCAGCGGATCCCAGCCACCGTGCCCGGGCAACCGCGCGGCGCAGAGTTCCTCCACCAGTTCGACCACCCGCGCCGGTTCGGCTTCCTCGGCGAAGTAGAAGTCGGTCGAAGAGCCATTGTCGATGATCGGCATCGCGCCATCGTTGATCAGGTGGGCGTTGTGGACGATATGGCTTTCCTCGGCCTGGCGGAAAATCTGCGTCAGCCGCACCACCGGCACTTCGCCCGAGTCGATGATATCCCTGAGCACATTGCCCGGCCCCACCGAGGGCAATTGGTCCACGTCGCCGACCAGCACCAGCCGGACGGCATCGGGCAGCGCCCTGAGCAAGGCGTTCATCAGCACCACGTCGATCATTGAAGCCTCGTCGACGATCAGGGCGTCGAGTTCGAGGCGATCGTCATAACCCTTTTTGAACTGCCACTCAGCCGGCTGGAATTCCAGCAACCGGTGGATGGTCTTGGCTTCGCGCCCACTGGCCTCGCTCAGGCGCTTGGCCGCCCGACCCGTGGGCGAACAGAGCGCGACCTTTTGCTTTCCCGCCTCCAACAGGCGCAAAATCCGCCGCGTCACCGTGGTCTTGCCCGTGCCAGGCCCCCCCGTCAAGACCATCACCTTGCTGGTGGCGACCAGTTCCACCGCCTGTTTTTGCGCCGGCGCCAATTCGAACTCGTCCTCCTCCCCTCCCAGATCGACCGCCACCCCCTTCATCGATGTCCGCATCAATCGCCTGAGCGACGAGGCCGCCCCCATCTCGGCGCGGTGCAAGGGCGGCAGATAGTAGCGCAGATCCTCGGTCACCACTCCGTCGTCGGCGCGCAAATCTTCCAGTGCCTGCGGCAGTAGTTCGGCATTGATCTCGAGGATCCCCACGGCACGCTCCATCATTTCCACCACCGGCAAATACACGTGCCCATCGTCGGCGGCCTGATCGAGTAGATAGCGGATGCCGGCCTGGACCCGCTCCGGCGCCTCGTGGCCCAACCCCAAATTCTGAGCGATGCGATCGGCGATGCGAAAGCCGATGCCGGGCACATCGCGCTCGAGGCGATAGGGATTGGAGCGGACCTTCTGAATGGCTTCCTGGCCATATTCCTTAAAAATTTTAACCGCATAGCCGGTGGTAATCCCGTGCGACTGCAAAAAGACCATCACATCCTTGATCTGCCGCTGTTCACCCCAGGCTGCGGCAATGAGTTCGACCCGCTTTTGACCCAATTTGGGCACTGCGGTGAGTCTTTGGGGGTCGGCGTCGATAATATCCAGGGTCTCGGTGCCAAAATGAGCTACGATCCGCTTGGCCGACACCGGCCCCACCCCCTTGATCAAACCCGATCCAAGATATTTCTGGATGCCCTCTAGCGTTGAGGGATAAATGGGCTTATAACTTTCTATCTTCAGTTGTTTTCCATACTTAGGATGATTCGCCCACACGCCTTCAACCTCGATATTCTCCCCCTCCTGTATCGAGGCAATCGCCCCGACAATCGTCACCTTTTCCCGCTGGCCCTCGACGGCTAAGCGGGCAATCGTATAGCCATTTTCCGGGTTGTGGTAGGTTATGCGATCTATAAAGCCTTTAACAGATTGATTCATATACT
>JAYYUU010000179.1:0-6434 GCA_036343835.1 Candidatus Latescibacterota bacterium
ACCCGTCCCTGGCCGCCGGAGGGGTACAGCAGGCCCGAAAGCATCTTGAGCGTGGTGGTCTTGCCAGCGCCATTGGGCCCTAAGAAGCCGACGATCTCGCCAGGAGCGACCACAAAGCTAATTGCTTTGACCGCCTCGACCTGGCGCGTCTGGCGGTGCACCAGGCTTTTGAGCGCGGCGGCTAAGCCCCCCTCGCGCACGGGCACTTCGTAGGTCTTGCTCAATTCGCAGATGTCGATGGCAGGTGCTTCCGGCACGTCCCCTCCTCTCGACGAGAAAATTCCTTAGTTTATGGTCAGCCCAATTTAAGACAATGATCGAACCTCGCAAATCACAGTCAATGACCGCCTATTATCGCCTTTTTCTGCTGCTGCTCATCCTGCTGCTCGCCCTCTACACCCGCTTTGCCGGGCTGACTCGCGGCGAGAGCGATTTCGTCTCCTCCGAGCTGCGCACAGCGGGGCATAGCACCTCCTTTTACACCTTCCACCCCGACGAGGAAACCCTCACCCGCGCCGCCCTGGAACTGACCAACCCCCTCGACCCGCCGCTGACCGCCTATGGCATGCTACCGCTCTATTTGTGGCGGGCGGCGCTCGAGTTGGCTGGCCTCTTCACCGACGCAGACCTGGGCACTTTCGACGCGGCCAAGCCGCAGATCTACCGGACCATCCGCCTGCTCTCGATCGCCCTCTCGCTATTGACCCTGATCCTGATCTGGTATCTCGGGCAGCGACTCTACGGCGATTGGGCGGCGGCGCTGGGCGCCTTCTTCTTCGCGGCTGCACCCGCGGCGATTCAGCTCGCGCACTTCGCCACCGTCGACGGCCTGCACGCGCTGCTTTGCCTGGGCGCCTTCGCGCTTTCGCACCGCGCTTTGGGACGGTCGGATTGGCATAGCTACGCCCTGGCCGGAGTGGTCGTCGGCGCGGCCGGGGCCGTGCGCCTCAATGGGCTGCTCATGGGACCGGTATTGGTCGTGGGCTATCTCCTGCGCCACGGTGGGCTGCGCGCCCTGGCGACCCCACCCCCTTGGATCGCCGGCGGCACGGCGCTCTTTGCCCTCCTCCTCTGCCAACCCTATCTGGTCTTCGATCCGGAATTGCTCTTCCGCGCGGAGACCACCGACGATCTCGGCTTTTCGCTGCAGGTCGCCCGCGGCGAGATCCTGCGCACCTGGACGCTCGTAGACGTCCACACTACGCCCTATCTGCACTATTTCACCAAGCTATTGCCCTTGGCCTGCGGTTGGCCGCTGACCCTCGGCTTTTTCGCCGCCATCGGCCACGCCCTATGGCGGCGAAAAAGCGGCCTGCTGCTGCTCTTTTGCGGCCTTTACTTCGCCCAGGTCGGCGGGCTGCACACCAAACCCGTGCGCTATCTCCTGCCCTTGCTGCCCTTGCTTTGCCTGCTCGCCGCCGACTTCCTCGTCGGGCTCGTTGCGTTCCGGCGGCGATTGGGCCTGGCGCTGGGTGGCGTGCTGGCGCTCTACACGGGATTTTACGGTCTGGCCTTTGCGCACATCTATACTGTGGAAGACAGCCGGATCCAGGCGGCGCGCTTTCTCTTAGAGCGCGTGCCGCCCGGTCGGGTTATCGGCTTCGAGCGGGGAGGCTTTTCCATGGACGCCTTGGTCCGCGGCCCCCGCAACCCCACTCGCCAGCTCAACGTCACCACACTCTTTGAGGCGCGCGGCTACTCGACCTGCCGCGCCGACGTGGACTATCTCGACAGCCGCCTAAAGGACCTCGACCATATCGCCCTGATCGACGTCAACCGCTATCGACAATTCACCGCCGTCCCCGACCTCACCCCCGCCGCCGCCGCCTTTTACCGGCGTCTGGTCGCCGGCGAATTGGGCTTCCGCGTTGCCGCGCGGTTCAAAAACTATCCTTCGTTCATGGGGGTGGACTTCCGCGACGATTCTGCCGAGCCGTCCTTTATCGGCTACGACCACCCAACCGCCTATGTCCTGGCAAGGGAAAGCCCCGCAGCGGTCAACGCCGGGATCGCGACGCTGGGCCGCGATCTCGACCGGGACCCGCGCTGCCCCGACGCGGCGTTGCGCGAGGTGGTCGCCGCGCTGCAAGCGGAGGACCTGCCCCGCGCCGAAGAGCGCCTGCACCTACTGGAGCCAAACTATCCGCACGTCGCCATCGTGCCGCTATTGCTCGCCGAGATTTACGGACAGACAGACCGGCCCGAAGAGGCGCAACAAGCCCGCGACCGCTATAAAGCCATGGCCCAACACCGGGCGGCCCACGTCGTGCCCTGGGCTGCGGCGCTGGGACTTATGGATCTCGGGCTGGACGAGCTGGCCTCAGCCGCGCTGACCGAGGGCACCTTGAAGTCGCCGCACTTTCCCGCCTGGGCCGCTCGCGACCTGGCCCGGGCCTATGTCCTCCTCGCCAACTACGCCTACGACCTCGGCCGCGAGGAGCTGGCCTGGACCGCCTATCAGCAATCATCGCAGATCGATCCCAGCACCGCCGCCTTTAACCGCTTGGCTTTCCTCGTCTTTCGCCGCAGCGACTATCCGCTGGCGGTCGCGTTTTGGGGCCGCTCGGTAGAGCTAGAGGACAACCAGGCGGGCATCCATTCCAACCTCGGCCAGGTCTACGCCCAGCACCTGCGCGACTTCCGCCGCGCGCTCCACCATCTCAACCGCGCCATTCAACTCGACCCCAGACAACGTCGAGACCTGACGCCCTGGATCGAAATGGCGCGGAAAAATCTGGATCGATAAACGGTTGAAGGAGAAGAGAGATGAGTTCGTGGCGGTACTGGTGATCGACGGTCTGTTTGGGAGTGCCTCTCCGGATGCATTTTCGCACGTCAATACCGATATTAAAAAATGGACGCGATTCGATGAAGAACTCCGACCTAAATATGTCGGGGTGCTATCTCTTAGGCAAGCAATTGTGATGGGGAATCCGCCAAACGATCGGGTGTCTATACCGGGTCTCTCCCCAGATCGGCGAGCAATACCTGGGCGCAATTATACCCCGGAAGACCAGTGATATTACCGCCTGGATGGCTGCTGGAGCCGCATAGATACAGCCCCTGTAAGTGTCCTCGATAGCCACCTGCGCCTGCAAAGGGCCGATGATACCCCACCTGATCGCCGCTAAAAGACCCCCCCAGCAGATCGCCGCTGCGCATATTGGGCAAGGCGCGCTCCACATCGAGCGGACTGCGGACAAACGACTCTCTAAGCACGTCCTGTAGGTTAGGAGCATGCTCCGTCCACGCCGATAAGATCTGTCGACCGTGCTCTTCCTTGATCGCATCCCACTGAGCGGGATCGCCCCCCGGGGCATAGGGTAGCTTTTCCCACATAAAGGCCGTGTGTTTGCCCTCGGGGGCTTGCGAGGGGTCAAAAAGGGTGGGGGTGCTACCCCAGGTTATGGTCGGTGGCATGCTCCCGATTTCATGATGGTGAACGATGGCGTCGAAATCGGCGGGGCTCTCGAGATCCAGTATCATCATAAAGGCTTGATTCAAATGTGGATAGGTCGCTGTGGCCTTATATGCAGGAGCTTCGTCGAGCTCAAGGTAGAGTCCAAAGAGCGGGGCGAGCAGATTGTAGCGGAAGGCCGCCGCCTTGTCGCGCCAGGCCTTAGGCAGGGCCTCTGGGGCGATCAACTCGAGAAAGGTCTGCTGCGGATTTAACGACGAGGCGACAAAATGCCGCGCTGTGAGTCGCGTGCCCTCTTTGGTCTCTATCCCGACGACGCGCTCACCCTCCACCAGGATCTCTGCCGGTTCGGTCTCGAGTAGGACCTGTCCGCCCGCTTCTTCGACCGCGTTGACCAATGCCTGCGCCAGCTGCGCCGAGCCACCTCGGCACATTTGCGCCTTGCCCTTGCTGGCTAAGAGCGCGGGGATGTGATGGCCAAAGCCCTGCTCGCGCAGGTCGACCTCGCGCAGACCGTTGAAGAATAACAAGCCGGCTTGTATCACGGGGTGCTCAAACTCGCGGAGGACAAACTCGCGGGGAGAAAATTGGCTTATTTCGAGCAAATGGCGACCCTCGGCGCTGCGCGAGAGCAAGGCCCGGCGTTGGTCGGGGGGCAAAGGCGGAGCCTGGGCCTCGGGAGTGAGGATTCGTTCGACGATGGGGATGAATTTTTCGCGCCAGCGCCGCGCGGTCCCGGCATCGCGGCGGCTGAAACTGGCGAAGGATGCATAGGTGCGTTCGAAGTCGGTCCACCATTCGAGTGCGGCACCGTCGCGGGTCAGCAGCACTACGTTGAGCTCGGGCTCTATATAATGAGCGCCGTGGAGTTCGAGCTCGAGGTCGCGATACCAGGGCATCTGCGTCAACGCCCGGTGATAAAAGGCATGGGTGTTGTGGAGGAAGCCGGGGCTGTGCTCTTCGGTGGTGAGACCACCACCGGCGACCGATCGGCGCTCAATGCACGCGACATTCAGACCGGCTTTGCACAAATAGGCCTGGAGGATGAGGCCGTTGTGGCCGGCGCCGAGGATGAGGCCGTCGTATTCCATGTCGGTCTAAGCCACCTACCAGTTCGTAAACGACCCGTCCTCGCGCCAGTACCAGATTCCCTTGCCCGCTCGCGGCTCCCCTTCCACCGCCGCCTCTTCATCAAACTCCACCCCCAGTCCCGCTTTGTCCGGCACCAGCAAATAGCCCTTCTCAAAGGGCACCTGCACCGGGAAAACATCGGTGTGCGCCGTCCCCGGAGGACACGGGCATTCCTGCACGCCGACCAGAGACGAGGCCAGACACAAGTGCAGACAGGCCGCCGTCGAAACCGGCCCCAGCGGGTTGTGCGGGGCTAGGTATATATAATGCGTCTCGCACCAGCCGGCGATCTTCCGGGCCTCGGTCAAGCCGCCGACGATGCAGATATCAATCCGCGCGTAGTCGGTCAACTCCTCCTCGATCACCTGGCGAAAGGCCCACTTGCCCGCCCACTGCTCGCCCACCGCAATCGGCACCGAGGTCTGCCGCCGCACCAACCGCAGGCTCTCGCTGCTCTCCGAGCGGATCGGGTCTTCGATGAAGAAAGGACGATATTGTTCGACGCCCTTGCAAAACTGGATCACTGCCGCCGGGTCGAGCCGGGTGTGCACGTCGACGCAGATCTCGATCTCGTCGCCCAGGGCCTCGCGCACCGCCCGCACCTGCTCGATGCCAAAGCGCACCGCCCGCGACGGTTCGAGTATATTCCCCTCCTCGCCTTCCGGGTCGACCATGCCCCAGCGCACAAACTTAAAGCCGGCCTCCTGCGTCTTCTTGCAGCTGGCGATCAGCCCGTCGATATTGCGCGGGTCGCCATTGTGCGGATAGCAAACCACCTTGTCGCGGACCCGGCCACCCAATAGCTCGTAGACCGGCACCCCCAGGGCCTTGCCCTTGATATCCCACAACGCAATATCCACCGCGCTGACGGCCGAGGTCTGAGTCCCGCCGCCGGGGAAAAACCCGCCGCGGAACATCACCTGCCACAAATGTTCGATGCGGAAGGGATCTGCGCCGATGAGGTCGGGTGCCATCGAGTGTATCACTTCGGCAATCGCCCGGCCACGGCGTTTCATGCCCGCCTCGCCGAGACCGTAGATGCCTTCGTCAGTCTCGATCTTGACGTAGACTCCGGCGTTGAGGACGAAGGGTTTGACTGCGGTGATTTTCATCGCGCGCTCCTCGCGTTTAGCTCCGATCCAAATACCGCTTCGCCACCCACCCCTCCAGCTCCACTTTCACCTTGCACCAACCGGCCTGTTCCTCCAGCACTTCGACCTCCGTGCCCTCGAATAAATGCCCGGCCAACCGCTCGGCCTGGCCATTGGGTGCCGCGCGGATATTCAACCGCGTCGCCTTAACTGATGCAGTCTCGGGACGGGCGGCAATGGGTCCTTCGAGCAGCCGGGCGCGCATCTGGTCCAGGGGAAAGGCCGGGCCGGGATCGACCTTGCGATCGGGGGCGATCTCCTCGTGGCCGAGGATGTGCTGGATCCCGTACTCTGCGATCAGCGCGGCGCATAGCGCCTCGACTACTCTCAGCTGCTCCGGCGTAAAGCGGTGCCAGTGGGATTCGACGGTCTGGTGGCGATGTACGCCGCGCACCACCTCCTCCTCCGGATACGCCCGCCCAAACCACGATTCAAAGCGACCCTCGCGCTCCTCCAACTCACCGGCGTTGTCGATCTCGATGCCGAGCGAATAGTTGTTAAAGCCCTCGCGCTCACCCCACTTGCTGCGACCGGCGTGCCAGCCGACGATATTGAAGGGCAGTAGCTGGGTTATGGTGCCATTGCGGCCGACGACCAGATGTGCCGAGACCCTGCGCTCGACATTACAGAGGGTCTCGATCGCAGATTCGGCGCTGGCGCCGGCGGTAAAGTGAATAATGATCGTATCCAGTGCGCCCGGAGCATAGGGACCACCCTGGTTGGGCGATTCGATA
>JAYYUU010000180.1:0-14092 GCA_036343835.1 Candidatus Latescibacterota bacterium
GAACGAGATCACGCCCAATAATGTCGGTTGACACTGCCTAGCAAAAGACGTATCGTCGTCATAATATGTCAACCTGCTGGCTGCTTGGATGAAAAAGACGCTCTCCGAAGACCTCCGCCTCAAACTCGACGCCCTGCCCACCGACCCCGGCGTCTATATTATGAAGAGGGGCGATGGGCAGATTATCTACGTCGGCAAGGCCAAAAACTTGCGCCACCGGATCCGCTCCTATTTTCAAGAATCCGCCGGTGACGGGCGACGCCAGTTCAAGGCCTTGGTCCGCAATATCGCCGACCTCGACTATATCGTCACCGGCACCGAGCAGGAGGCCCTGATCCTCGAAGCCACCCAGATCAAGACCCACAAACCGCGCGACAAGATCCTGCTCAAAGACGACAAGAAATATCCCTATATCCGCATCACCAACGAAGCCTTCCCCCGCATCTTCGCCACCCGCGATATCATCCGCGATGGCTCGCGCTACTTGGGCCCCTACAGCAATGTCCGCGCCATGCACACCACGCTGGACATGCTGCGCAAAGTCTTCCCCGTCCGCAGCTGCGACTTCCAACTGCCCAAGGACAGCGTGCGGCTCTGTCTCGAATACCATATCGAGCGTTGCGAAGGTCCCTGCGAAAAACTCGTCGCCGCAGACGAATACAAAAAGACCATCGACGGCGCAGTGCGCTTTTTGCGCGGCCAGAACAGCGAGGTAATCAAGGGTCTGCAAAGGCAGATGGCAGAAGCCGCCGATGACATGCGCTTCGAAAAGGCCGCCCGCTGCCGCGACCAGCTCAAGGCCTTAGAGTCGATGCGCGCGCGACAAAAAGTCGTATTCGACGACCAAGTCGACCGCGACGTACTCGGCGTCGCCCGCAACGACGACGAGGCCTGTTGCAGTGTGCTCGAGATCCGCGAGGGCCGCCTGCTCGGCAAAAAGCACCACTTCCTCGGCGGGGTCATGGATTCGTCCGACGGGGAATTTCTCTCGGCCTTTGCGCGGCAGTTCTATCTGCAAAACGACTTCGTCCCAGCCCAGATCCACCTGCGGGTGCAACCCCCCGACGCCGACGAAATCGCCGATTGGCTCTCGCAAAAGATCGAGGGCAAAGTCGAACTGGCAACGCCGCAGCGCGGCACCAAAGCGCAGATGCTCGAGATGGCCGAGCGCAACGCCGCCCAAATGCTCGCCGAACGCGCGCACAAACGCGAGATGAAACGCGACCGGGTGCCCCAATCGGTCTACGCCCTGCAGCGCGATCTCAACCTCGAAACACTGCCCCGCCGCATCGAGGGCATCGATATCTCCAACTTCCAGGGCGCCCACTCGGTCGGCTCGCTGGTCTGCTTTATCGACGGCCAGGCCAAACGCAGCCAGTATCGCTACTTCAAGATCAAAGACCTCGAGCAACCCGACGACTACGCCTCGATCCACCAGGTGGTCCACCGCCGCTTCCGCGGTCTTAAAGAGCGCGGCGAGGCCTTTCCCGATCTATTGCTCATCGACGGCGGCAAGGGCCAACTCTCCAGCGCCGTCGAGGCCCTACGCGAACTCGGCGTCGAAAACCAGCCCGTCCTCGGCATTGCCAAGCGCTTCGAGGAAGTCTTCCTCCCCGACGAAGCCAAGCCCCGGCTCCTGCCCAAGACCTCGGCCAGCCTGCGGCTACTGCAGATGTTGCGCGACGAAGCCCACCGCTTCGCGCTGAAAAACCACCGCGACCAGCGCGCCAAAAGCACCTTGACCTCGGCGCTCGACGATATCCCCGGCATCGGACCCAAAAAGCGCAACGTCCTGCTCAAGGCCTTCGGCTCGGTCAAGCGCATCGCCGCAACGCCGATCGCAGAGATCACCGCCATCCCCGGCTTTAGCCCCAAGCAAGCTGTAGACCTCCTCGCTCATCTCAACGGCCCAACCGGCGACCAAATGCCGGAAGACCACGGCGATGACAACCCCCAAGGCGACGAAAGCTGAGCATGGCCCGACCCAAATCCACCGCTAGCGAACCGCTCCCCGAGCCCCTCGCCGCCCCCCTCGCACGCTTCCTCAATGCGATGGAATGCGACAAGGGGCTGGCGACTAATACGCTCGACGCCTATCGCCGCGACCTCGGTCGCTATTTGCACCGCCTGGCCCAACAGGGGATCGAACGCGTAGAAACCATCGAACAACAACACGTTGCGCTACTGCTCCACAGCTTGCGCGAAGCTGGTCTGAGCCCCTCGACCATGGCCCGCAACCTCACCTCGATCAAGCGCTTTCACCAGTATCTTCTGCTCCAGGGCGCCACCGAATCCAACCCGACCGAAAACCTCGACCCACCCAAACTCGAGCGCAAACTGCCCGACGTGCTCACCATCGAAGAAATCACCGCCCTCCTCGCAACCCCCGACGCCGCCGAGCCCCTCGGCCAGCGCGACCGCGCCATACTCGAGGTGCTCTACGCCACCGGCCTTCGCGTCTCAGAGCTGACGGCGCTACAACGGGCGGCGCTGTTGCTCGAACACGGCCTGGTCCGCGTCCTCGGCCACAGCCAACGCGAGCGTCTGGTGCCCATCGGCCCCCAGGCCATCCGCACCCTCACCCGCTATCTGCAACAAGGCCGCCCCCAGCTCGCCCGCCCCGACAGCGGCGACCACGTCTTTCTCAACAATCAGGGCGGCCCCCTCTCGCGGATGAGCATCTGGAAGATCATCAAATCAGCCGGCGATAAAACCCGTACCGACAAAGAGGTCAGCCCCCACACCCTGCGCCACACCTTCGCCACCCATCTGCTCGAAGGCGGCGCCAATCTTCGCGATGTGCAGGAGCTTTTGGGCCACGCCGATATCTCCACCACCCAGATCTACACCCAACTCGACCGCAGCTATCTCAAAGAAGTCCACAAGACCTACCACCCCCGAGGATAAAGATGGTGGCGGGATTGGTCGTCGCCCAGGATATCGAGAAACGCTTCGCCACCGGCGTCGAAGCCCTCTCGGGCGTCGACCTGAGCGTCGAACGCGGCCAATTCGTCTCCATCGTCGGCCCCTCCGGCTGCGGCAAGTCCACCTTCCTGCGCTTGGTCGCCGGTCTCGACGAGCCCACGGGGGGCGCGCTCACCGTCGACGGCCGCACCCCGCGCGAAGCCCGCCGCGATCTGCTCGACCTGGCCTTTGTCTTCCAGGACCCCACCCTCCTGCCCTGGCGGTCGGTCGAGGACAATATCGCCCTGCCCTTAGAACTGCGCGGCGAGACCGATCCCGACCGCGTTGCCCACGTCCTCGACATGGTAGGGCTCGCCGACTTCGCCGCCGCCTATCCAGCCCAGCTCTCCGGCGGCATGCGGATGCGCGCGTCCATCGCCCGCGCGCTCGCCACCCGCCCCGAACTCCTGCTCCTCGACGAGCCCTTCGGCGCCCTCGACGAGATCACCCGCCAGCGCCTCAACGAGGAACTCTTATGCCTGTGGCAGCAAGACCGCTGGACCGGCCTCTTTATTACCCACAATGTCTACGAGGCCGTCTTCTTGAGCCAGCGGATCCTGGTGATGAGTGCACGACCGGGCCATATCCTCGCCGCCATTGAAGTCCCCTTCGCCCACCCGCGCGATCCCGACCTCCGCGCCACCCCCGAATTCGTGCAAATAGCCGAAACCATTTCGCGCCAACTCGGCGAGGCCGGTGCCTGATGGAAAAACTCCGCACGCTGGCCGCCAACGCCCTGCCGTCGCTGCTCTTCTTCGCCCTGGTCCTCTGCGCCTGGCACGGCGCGGTCGTGCTCTTCGCCATCAAACCCTTCTTGCTGCCCGGCCCCCTGCGCATAGCCAGCGCCGTCGCCGCAAATTTACCGCGCCTGCTCTCGGCCACCTTGCTCACCGCCATGGGCGCCCTACTCGGTTTCGCCCTCAGCTTCGCCTTCGGCTTTTTGGTCTCGCTGCTCTTCTCGCAATCGCGCCTTATCGAGCGCAGCCTCTACCCCTACGCAATCTTTCTCCAGACCGTACCCATCGTCGCCGTCGCCCCCTTAATCGTTCTCTGGATCGGCTACGGCCTCCAGGGCGTGGTCGCCGTCTCCTTTATCATCTCGCTCTTCCCCATCATCGCCAACACCACCACCGGCCTGACAGCCGTCGACCCCAACCTCTTAGACCTCTTCGCCCTCAACAACGCCAATCGCTGGCAAGTGCTGTTCAAACTCCGCGTCCCCAGCGCCGTCCCCCACATGCTCACCGGCGTCCGCATCTCCAGCGGCCTCTCGGTCATAGGCGCGGTCGTCGGTGAATTTTTTGCCGGCTACGGCACCGAGGACTTCGGGCTGGGCTATCTCATTATCCTCACCAACGGCCAGGCCAAGACCGACTATCTCTTCGCGTGCATCCTATTTTGTACTTTGTTGGGCTTAGGGATCTTTACTGCGGTAGGCACGTTGAGTAATTTCTTGCTCAAGCGATGGACGGGGACGCCGGAATGAGGGCGTGCTGGCGCGATCGGCGGAAGGCGTCGAGGCAGATAATGCAGACCCACACTCATAAAACGGATCAACTACCCATTATGATTTTTAACTTCACACTCCTAACCAGCCTGCTCTTCCTCGCCGCCTGCTCTTCAGAAAATGAAAAGGCCCAAATAGCAGCCCTCCCCAAAGTCCAGCTCGCCCTCAACTGGTTCCCCGAAGCCGAACACGGCGGCTTCTACGCCGCTGAAGTCCACGGCTACTACAAAGAACACGGCGTCGAAGTAGAAATCCTCGGCGGCGGCCCCGACGCCCCCGTCATCCAGCGCGTCGCCACCGGCGCCGTAGCCTTCGGCATCACCAACGCCGACGACGTCCTCTACGCCCGCGCCCAACAGGCCCCCGTCGTCGCCCTAATGGCCCCCTACCAGATCAATCCGCGCTGCATCATGGTCCACGCAAGCTCCGGCATAGACGACATCGCCAAAATCTCCAACATCACCCTCGCCATGTCGCAACGCCCCGCCTTCTCGCACTACCTGCGCTGGAAATACCCCTTCGCCAAGGTCAAAATCGTCCCCTATCCCGGCAATATCACCCAATTCCTGATGGACCCAAACTTCGCCCAACAGGGCTATGTCTTTAGCGAACCCTTCGTCGCCAAAACCAAAGGTGGCGATCCCCAAGCCCTGCTCGTCGCCGACATCGGCTTCAACCCCTACGCCAGCGTGCTCATCGCCAGCGAAGAAACCATCGCCACCAAAGCCCAACTCGTCGAGGCCGTCGTCCGCGCCAGCGTCAAAGGCTGGGAGAAATATCTCGCCGACCCGCCAGCCACCAACCGCCATATCAACTCGCTCAACCCCGAAATGGGACTGGAGATCCTCGCCTACGGCGCGGAAGAATCCAACGCCCTGATCTTGGACCCCGTCGCGCAGAAAAACGGCCTCGGCACCATGACCCCCGATCGCTGGCAGGGCTTACTAAATCAAATGGTCGCCGCCAGCCTGATCGCAAAAGACGCCGTCGACGCCCAGACCGCCTTCACCGACCGCTTCCTCCCTTAAGACCTTGGCCTTCCTCCAGGACATCACGCTCGGTCGCTACGTCGCGCTCGACTCGCCGATCCACTACCTCGACCCGCGCACCAAACTCATCACCTCGCTGGCGCTGATGATCGTCGCCCTGTCGGCGCGCGACTTCGGTCCCCTGTTGACCTTCGCGGCCTTTCTACTCGTCGTCATCGCCCTCTCGCGGCTGTCCTATCGCCTGGTCCTGGGCAACCTCAAACCCTTTATCTGGCTCTTCACCTTCACCTTTGGCCTCCACTCGCTACTCACCCCTGGCCGCGCCGTCTGGCTCTTGCCCTTCTCCGACCACGCCATTACCGCCGAAGGCCTGCACCTGGGCGCCTTCTTCACCGTGCGGCTGGCCGCCGTCATCGTCGCCGCCTCGCTCTTGACGCTGACCACCTCGCCGATGGAGCTGACCGGCGGGCTCGAGCGTCTCTTCCGGCCCCTGCAGCGCTTCGGCTTCCCCGCCGGCGATCTGGCGATGATGATCTCCATCGCCCTGCGCTTTATCCCCGTCCTCGTCGACGAGGCCGAGCGCCTGCGCAAGGCGCAACTGGCCCGCGGCGCCGACTTCGGCGGCCACCCGCTGCGCCGGGTCAAAAACCTCGTCCCGCTATTGGCACCGCTCTTCGTCGCCGCCTTTGACCGCGCCGACCGTCTGGCCCTGGCCATGGAGAGCCGCTGCTACCAGAGCGGCGCCCCGCGCAGCCAATACCACGCCCTCCGCCTCAACCGCGCCGATGGCCGCGCCGCCCTGGCCGCGCTGGGCCTCATCGCGCTGATGGTCTACCAGCGCTAAGGCCATGCGCACCCTGCGCCTCCTGCTCGAATACGATGGCAGCGACTTCGTCGGCTGGCAATGCCAGGACCATGGCCGCACCATCCAGGGCGAACTCGAACGCGCCCTGCAGATCTTGCTCAAAGAGTCGATCCGCCCCATCGGCTCGGGACGCACCGACGCCGGCACCCACGCCCTGGGGCAAGTGGCCCACTTCCAGACCCAATCCGACCTGCCCACCGAGCGCCTGCTCCGCAGTCTCAATGGACTATTGCCTCCCGATGTCGCCCTCCGCGCCATCGACGAAGCCCCAGCTGACTTCCACGCCCGCTACAGCGCCAAACGCAAGCGCTACCGCTATCGTATCCACTGTGGTAAATCAGCCATAAATCGCAGCCAAGTATGGACTTATTATCAGGAACTATCCCCTGCCCCCATGGCGGCAGCCGCTCGCTTGCTCATAGGCGAACACGCCTTTGGCGCCTTTTGCAAACAGGACCCAGTCCCCGCGAGCCTGTCCTGCCAGATTTTCGACGCCGCCTGGTCCAAACAAGGCGCCGAGTTGGTCTTTGAGATCGAGGCCAACCGCTTTCTGCGCCACATGGTCCGAATCCTCGTCGGCACTATGGTGGATATCGGTCGCAGCACGCGGCCACCCGACGATATCTCCGCCCTGCTATCCAGCGGAAACCGCGCTGCCGCCGGACTCACAGCGCCCTCCAGTGGCCTCTGCCTGCTCTGGGTGGTCCACGGCGGCTGAAGAGCACTTTCTTGCATATATATCTGTAATTACTTATTGTTAGCAAATCAATTGCCCTGGGATATACACCTTGAATTTCACCTGTATTCTCGCCTTGCTGGGGCCCCTTGGCGCCTCCAGTAGCCACGCCGATCCGATCAGCGCCTCGCGACGCACCGCCGTAGTCCAAGCCGTGGAGCGGGTACAACCCTCGGTCGTCAGCCTCCACGTGCGCTACCGCGAGCGCGTATCGCGACTCTACCAGTATGGCGGCGACCCCTTTTGGAACTTTTTCTCGCCCTTCTATTATGTAGTGCCCCAGGATCGCAACCGGGTCTCCACCGGCTCGGGCTTCGTCGTCGACAAAGAGGGCTATATCCTCACCAATGGCCACGTCATCGGCGACCCGCGCAGTCTGCAGCGGATCACCATCTCCCTGCCCGAGTCCGACGACCGCACCTTCGAAGCCCGCTATATCGCCTCCGATCTCAATTTTGACCTGGCGGTACTCAAGGTCGACGGCGTCGATCTTCCGGTTGCGCCGCTAGGCAATTCGGACGATATTTTAGTCGGAGAATGGGCCATTGCCGTCGGCAACCCCTTCGACCTGGGTCCGACCGTCAGCATCGGCGTAGTCAGCGCCCTGGATCGCGACGTTCCCGAGCCCCAGGGCGATCACTACTACCGCGATATGATCCAGACCGACGCGGCCATCAACCCCGGCAATTCGGGGGGGCCTCTGGCCAACGCCGATGGCGAGGTCATCGGGATCAATAGCTTTATCTACACCGGTGGCGACTACGCCATCGGCTCGATCGGCATCGGCTTCGCCATTCCGATCAACACCGCCCGAAGTTTTTTGGCGGAGATTAGCCAGCACGGCCAGGTGCGCCGTTCCTGGACCGGTATCATGGCCCTGCAGGACATCACCCGGCCCCTGGCCGAGTATCTGGCACTCGACTCGACCGACGGGGCCCTGGTCGTCAAAGTGGCCATCGACAGCCCGGCCGAATTCGCCGGGCTCGAAAGCGGCGATGTGATCATGGCCATTGGCGATGAGGAGATCCGCGACGCCGACGAGGCCATCGATATCCTCCGCGGCATGCGGGTCGGCGACGTCGCCGCTTTAGAAGTCGTGCGCCACAACGAGCGCTATAAACTGAACTTGCTCCTTGAGGAGCGCCCGCGTTATCGCATGCGGCGCTAAAGAGTTAGGAGTTATACGAAGCTATGATGCGCTTTATACCCAATACCTTTACCATCGGTAATCTATTTTGCGGTTTCCTGGCCTTGCACTACGTGTTCCAGGGCAACTACGTCCCCGCGGCCTGGCTGATCTTTTTGGGCGCGGTCCTCGACAAGATGGACGGCAAACTCGCCCGCAGAATCGGCACCGACTCACAGTTCGGGATTCAGTTCGACTCCATCGTCGACGTCTGCACCTTTGGCATGGTGCCCGCAGTGCTCATCTATCAGGCCCACCTGCAGACCAGCTGGGGCCTGGCGCTGGCCTTCGTCTTCGTACTTTGCGGCGCCATCCGCCTGGCCCGCTTCAACACCCTCAGTCTCGAAGACGAGCGCGGTCAGTTCTACATGGGCTTGACCATCCCCACCGCCGCGATCTGCCTCACCCAGTACGCGGTCTTCGCCAACGCCTGGCAAAGTCCGCACGCCACGCCGCTGGCCGCCCTGCTGGTCTTGGGCCTGGCTTTGTTGATGATCAGCCGCCTCGACTACGACTCGATGCCGAATTTCCGCGGTACCTCCTTCGGCGACCGTTGGAAACAGGTCTACTTTGCCACCACCATCGGACTCACCGTATACGATGGGATCTACTTCTTCCCGATGTGCCTCGTCTACATCTTCTCGGGTGTCATCCGTTGGGTCATCGGCCTGTTTAGCGACGAAGTCACCCAGCACGCCTGAGCCCCCCATTCTCCAATGTTGCGCGACAAACCCGTCAGCCATCTGATCCTCATCCTCTTCACCACCATGCTCGGTGCCAATATTATCGGCGAGGTGCTGCGGGTGCTCCTGACCTTCGTCGCCGGCACCGATACCATCGTCGAGCGGGCGCTATTGCAATACGTGAGTTATTCAATCGGTCCACATATGTTCAACCTCATCATTTTGTCCTTTTCGTTCGAGCTGTCGCTGCGCTTCAACCTGGCCACGCTATTGGGCATGTTCGTCGGCTGGTACTACTTCCGGTATAGCTATTGATAATCCCCTATAGGAGATAGAGTCATGTTCGGTATGGGCCATTGGGAAATACTCATCATCTTCGTCGTCATCCTGCTCATCTTCGGCGCCAAACGCATCCCCGAGATGGCCCAGGGTCTGGGCAAGGGCATCCGCGAGTTCCGCACCGCCATGCGCGACGTACAGGAAGAAATCGACATCAACCCCCCACCGGCCAACCCGCCGGCCAACCCGCCAGCTCAGGCCCCGACCCAGACCGTGTCGCAATCGGGCGACAAGGAGCAGGCCGCCACCTAGCCTATGGCGCTCAACGAAGCCACTGCCCACGCACTCAGCACCCGGCTGCGAGAGGAAGAAATCACCACCCGCCAACTCGTCCAGGCTACGCTCGATCGCATCGATTCCGTAGACGGCCAGATCAACGCCTTTATTAGCGTCGATCCAGAGGGCGCCCTGGCCCAGGCCGATGCCATCGACCAACGCCGTGCAAGCGGCGAAACCTTAGGCCCCCTCGCCGGCATCCCCCTGGCCCTCAAGGACGTCCTCTGCGTCCGCGGTGGTCGCACCACCTGCGGCTCGAAGATCCTCGAAAATTATATCGCCCCCTACGACGCCACCGCCGTCGCCCGCTTGCGCGCAGCCGACGCCATCTTTATCGGCAAGACCAATATGGATGAGTTCGCCATGGGCTCGTCCTGCGAAAACTCCTATTTCGGCCCGACGCTAAACCCCCGCGATCCCGAGCGGGTGCCGGGGGGTTCCAGCGGCGGCTCGGCCGCCGCAGTCGCCGCCGATGAAACGATCCTCGCCCTCGGCTCCGACACCGGCGGCTCAGTCCGCCAGCCGGCCGGTTACTGCGGCGTCGTCGGGCTCAAACCCACCTATGGCCGCATCTCGCGCTACGGGCTGGTGGCCTATGCCTCGTCTTTGGACCAGATCGGGCCGCTGACCAAGGACGTCGAGGACGCCGCCCTCTTGCTCCAGGCCATCGCCGGGCACGACCGGCGCGATTCGACCTCGATCGACGCGCCGGTGCCCGACTATCTCGCCGAGCTCAAAACGGGTGTCACAGGCTTAAAAATCGGCCTGGCACAAGAGCATTTCCCTGCCGGTCTCGCCGCCGAAATCGCCAACACCGCTCAACACGCAGCCCAGGCGCTACAAGAAGCCGGCGCCGAAATAGTCGACGTGCAATTGCCGGTAGCCGGCCACCCCGAATACTGCATCGGCGCTTATTATCTCATCGCCATGGGCGAAGCATCGGCCAATCTATCGCGCTACGACGGCATCAAATACGGCCACCGTGCCGAGGGCAGCACCGACCTGCAGGAGTTGTATCTAAAGACCCGCAGCGAGGGCTTTGGCGAGGAGGTCAAACGCCGCATCATGCTCGGCACCTACGCGCTGAGCGCTGGCTATTACGACGCCTACTATCACAAGGCCCAACAGGTCCGCACCCTGATCCGCCAGGACTTTGACAAGGCCTTCGCATCCTGCGATGTGCTGCTCTCGCCGGTGGCGCCGACCACCGCCTTCCGCCTCGGCGAGCAACTCGACGACCCCCTACAGATGTATCTCAACGATATCTACACCGCCTCGGTCAACCTCGCCGGCATCCCGGGCGTGTCCGTGCCCTTTGCCAATGGCACGGATGGCCTGCCCATCGGCGTGCAGCTCCTGGCCCCGCCTTTAGCAGAAGCCCGGCTTTTGCGCATGGCCCACGCCCTGGAACGGTGTGCCGCCTAAGGCCTGTAGATAAGAATGAATACTGGAGATATTGCCCTATGAAATACTGCGCGCTCGCCGCCTGCCTACTGCTGGCGACCCTCGACCCCGCCGCCGCCATCAACTCCAACGCCGGCACCACCGGGTTCAACTTCCTCAAAATCGGCGTCGGCGCCCGCTCCGCCGCCCTCGGCGGGGCCTATGCCGCCGTCTCCGGCGATGTCGAGGCCACCGCCTGGAATCCCGCCGGACTCTTTGGTGTGCAGCAACGCACCGTCGCCCTCTCGCTCAATAGCTATCTCGTCGACTCGCAGGCCGGCTTTGTCTCCGTCGCCTTTCCCAAGGGGCGACGCGTGCTCGCCATCAGCGCCAACTACGTCTCCTATGGCGACCTCCGCCGCACCGACGAAGAGGGCCGCAACCTCGGCACTTTCTCAGCCGCCGACCTGGCTACCTATCTCACCATCGCCCAGCAACTTGGCCCCGATTGGCTCGCCGTCGGCGCCAACCTCAAGGCCGTCTACTCGAGCATCGACGAGTTCTCCTCCGACGCCTATCTCTTCGACCTCGGCCTGATCGCCCGCGGCCCGATCCAAGGGATGCGCCTGGGCGCCTCCATCGCCAATATGGGTTTTGTGCGCTCGGGCTACGCCGGTGATTTCAAGGATTCGCTGCCGGTGCACATCCGCCTGGGGCTGTCGCACCGCCCGGCGCATATGCCGGTGCCGATGCTACTATTGGCCGACTTCAACCTGCCCAACGACAACGATCCCTACCTTTCCTTTGGTCTCGAGGTGCGGCTCGCCGGTGGGCTCTACGTCCGGCCTGGCTACAGCACCCAGCAAACCGGCGTCGACGGCGAGGATCCACTCGGCATCACCGCTGGGGCCGGGCTGGCGATGGACCGCTATACCATCGACTACGCCTATACCTCCTTCTCCGATCTCGGCGACGTGCATCGGGTCTCGGTTATCGGGACCTTCTAAAACTCACCATGCCCACCCTTACTGAGGAACAGCTCGAATTCTTCCATGCCGAGGGCTATGTCCACGTCCCCGACGCACTCGAACCTGCAGACCTCGACCCAGTCCAGGCCGAGTTGGAAGACATCGTCGACCGCAATGCGCGCCGGCTGTTACAAGAGGGAAAAATAGACCGCGACTACGCCGAGTTGCCCTTCGCCCAGCGCCTTATCCCACTGGCCAAAGCCGACCCGAGCGCCCTAGCCGATATCAATATCCCCGGCAACCTCGGCCAGGGCATCTTCGACTTCTTCCACAATGACAATCTGCTCGATCTGGTCGAATCGCTGGTCGGCCCCGAAGTCTTTGCCAACGCCTGCCAGCACCTTCGCGCCAAGCTCCCCGCCACTGATGATTACGCGGGGACCATCTCCAAGATGGAATGGGCTCGTTCGACCGAATGGCACCAGGATCTCGGCGTACTCTTGCCCGAAGCCGACAACACCCTCGTCGTCACTACTTGGATTCCCTTAGTCGACGCCGATGAACAAAACGGCACCCTGATGGTCTACCCCCGCTGCCACAACCAGCCGCTGCGCACCCACGTCAAACCACCCGCCGACAAGGGCGGCAACTGGATGGTCGCCCCCGATGAACTCCCCGCGACCAAGCCGGTCACCATTCCCGTCAAACGCGGCGGCCTGCTCGCCATCCACTGCCGCACCCCCCACGGCAGCCAGCCCAATGGCTCCGACAGGGTCCGCTGGAGCATGGACCTGCGCTGGAACGACGCCCGCAAACCCAATGGCCGCCCCCACCTGCCCGGTCTCTACGTCCGCAGCCAGGAAAGCCCCGAGCTGGTGGTCGACGACCGCGAAGAGTGGCTGACGGCCTGGAAGTTCGCCCGCGTCTCCAGCCGCGGCGCCCGCAGCTACCGCTGGACTTAGTTCCCTTCCAACGCCTCCCCCGTCATCGGCACGAAGCGCACCGGCAATAGCGTATCGATACGCACCCCGCTTTCCGTTTTAATCAACCGCAATAACTCCTGATACGCATCCCCCACCGGCAACACCAATCGCCCACCCACCTTCAACTGCTCGATCAACGGCGCTGGAATATGATCGGGTGCCGCCGTGACCATCACCGCATCGAAGGGCGCCGCCTCCGGCCAACCGCGATAGCCGTCGCCCTCCCGCACGTGAATATTCTCATAGCCCAGTTCCGCCAATAGCGCTTTTGACCGCTGCGCCAACACCGGTGCGATCTCAATCGTATAGACCTCATCCACTATCTCACCCAATACCGCCGCCTGATAGCCCGACCCCGTCCCCACCTCCAACACTTTCTCTCCGCCGCCCAGCATCAGCACCTGGGTCATATAGGCGACGATATAAGGCTGCGAGATCGTCTGTTCTTCGCCGATCGGCAAGGGATGATCCGCATAGGCGAACTCCCGCCATTTCGCCCCCACGAAAAGATGCCGCGGCACCCGCAACATCACCTGCAACACCGCATTATCCTTTATATCGCGCCCGGCGAGTTGGACGGCGACCATCTCCCTGCGCAACTTGGCGTAGGGGTCTTTGCCGGGTTCGAGCTGTGGATTGGGGTCGGCGATACAGGCCGAGGTTAAAACACTTAATACTAGGGCAGTCCGTAGCATAAACCACACTACATCCCTGGAGGTAGTCTCATCGCTCTTATTCCCGGACCTATCCGCTCACCAACAAACTGCTCAACAATTGTCAAGTACTCCCGACGATCTCGGGTTCTTCTCTTTGCTACAAAATGCAGTACGCCCCAAATCTTTACCAATTTTTTTTCATCAACCTGTTTCAGATCACTCTCGATCACACTTTCCACATATTTTCGCCGCATCTGAGGAGGTTTATAATACGAGCGGCCACCTTGCTCAAAGAAGCGTTACCTGCAACCCACACCACTGTGGCCTAAAGGAGGCATTGTCGCTGGACATAGAAATCAACCCCCATGGCATAATAGTATGTTCCTAAAGGAATAATGATCCGACCCATTGCGATGGCCCGCCTTTTGCCTACACCGGGCTATGTGCTATCGCAATCTCTACAACAAATGCCTGATCCTAACGCTGCTGTCGACGCTGTGGTCTCCGCCGCTGGCCGAGGCCGCCATCGCCATCGACGAGGTCCTCGCCGATCCGCC
>JAYYUU010000181.1:0-7423 GCA_036343835.1 Candidatus Latescibacterota bacterium
AGCAAGTTTAACCCGGCATATCGCCGGTCTCATCGAACAACTCCCGCACGATGTCAAGATCATCCCGGGACACGGCCCGCCCGCCACACTCGACGACTTGACAGCGTACCACCGCATGCTGTTGGCCACAACCGAGAGCATTCGCAGGGGAATAGAGGCAGGCCTATCCCTGGAGCAAATCAAAGAAGCGGGCCTCGATCACCGGTGGGCACCGTGGTCCTGGCCCTTTGTGCCCGCCCCGAGGTGGATAGAAATCCTCTACTGGAATTTGGCGGCCCTTGAACCATGAATCGTTGGCACAATTAGGATTCGTTTTTTGCCCACTCTTTCGTTGGCCATTCTTAGCGTCAAGATTTGGTAGCACATGCTGTAGCACCGACCCGCACGTGCGGCGGATAATGGCGAATTTATTCAATCGGTTTATCGACTAAGGGCTACAGATTGATCCGCGAGAAAATACCACAACTGAGGATGATCATCCCGGACGTTGCGGCCTGGCAACTGAACTGGACATTACCAGCAGGTTATGAGACCGTAACGTACTCCGAAGGCCTGGAGAACGATTGGATGACAATAATTAGCGAGTCATTCAACAAGGAGAAAACCGTTGATGACTGGCAGCAGGTGATACTCGATAGGGAAGGCTATCGCGCCGACCGGGTTTTCTTCATCAGGGAAAAATCGAGCGGTGAGATGTGTGCTACCGCATCGGCCGTCAGAGGCGGCGGAGCACAACACGGATACCTCCATTTTGTCGGCGTCAGGCCAGCGTGGGCCGGCCGCAAACTCGGCTACTGCGTATCCTGCATAGCCACGCAAGCCTTCAAGAACGATGGCTGCACGGACGCCGCGCTCAATACGGATGCCCACCGCTTAGCGGCACTGAAGACCTACCTGCGCATAGGCTACCGGCCGCAACTCAGGCACGAGGCCCATGGCGAAATCTGGGCCAGGGCGCTCCGTCAGATCGGGTTCGCACATATAGAGGTGTAAGTTTACACACCTGGGAAATACAAAAGACTTCGCCGGACGTTAATCGGTAATACCCGTTTCAGCGGCATCTAGCAGTCGCCGAAAAACCAGTGGGCGGCCGGTTTCCTCCCCCACCATCGTCGCATAACGCTGTCCCTCCCCCTGCCGACCCGCTCGCACCAATTCCGCCGCAAGTGGGCGAAAGAGGCTTATCGCGTATTTACGGCGGAAGTCCACGTTGAGAAAAGCGCGTTCCAGATGGACCAATGCCGGGTCGTGTTCTCCGAGCAAGTGGTGTAGCTGTCCTTTGGCAAAGTCGATAAAAGCCGGCTTGATGGCCGGATCGTAGGCCAGGTAGTCGGCCCGATCCAGTGTTGTCCGCAATACCTTCCTCTGCTCGGGCGTATACGCGTGTTCCTGCATCTTGATTGACCACGCCCACTGGACTGTCGACCACAGATCTCCCCGGCGAGTAAAGGGGGCTTCGAGACGGGCTGCGTGATAATATTGCTGCGCCCCGCGGAAATCCCCTTCCGCAAAAAGTCGGTCCGCCACCGCCAATACCAGCGGTGCCCTCCCATCCCACGCCTGAATTCCGCGCTGTTCGGCGGGCCTCAAACGCTGCCATTCCATCGCGGCCAATTGCAGCAGATAGCGGGCGTTGTGCCCATTGTAGCGGTCCATGGGCACCTGGCCCAGCATATCCCCCATCTTGCGATAGAGCATCGCGCGCTCCGCCGGCAGATCACCCAGGTGCAGGCGGTAGGCGCCCCCATCGCGCACTAGGTCGAGGTCGGGGCGCGGGCCATCCTCCAGTTGGGCGATGCCTTTGAGAATCTCGCGCGCCAGCAATATCTGACCGGGGACCGAAAAATGGACGTGATCCACCATCCAGTGCCAATCTACCCCCTGTGGCGGAGCCGCCGCTCGCAACACCGCCTCCACATCCGCCACCACCACCCCCTCTTCCTGTGCCAGGGAACGAACGATCTCACTGTGGACCGTAGGCGCCCTCCAGGGCATGGTATCGAAGTCGCGAGCCCTACGAAACGCCGGATAGGCCTCCTCAGCCCGCCCCATGCGCTCCAGTGCGAGACCCCGCAAATACCACAACCAGGCCGAGCGATCGGACAAAGCACCTGCCTGTTCCAGTTCGTTAAGCGCACCCGCCGCCATGTCCGGCGATACGTAATCCCGGGTCAAGCGCACAGCCGCCCCCTGCACCCATTGCTCCCACTGCCGTGCCTGCAACGCCTCCAAGTCCAACACCGCTGACCCCGCAGGGGCAAAACCCGCGTCGTTGGCCGCCAGTGTGCACAGCACCAGGGACACGCGCGCCTCGCGACATGTGGAGACGATCTGACTTAAGTTGTCGTTCAGATCACGCTCCGCCGCCCGTCGGCGTGGGCTGTCCGGAGGTACTTCGCCGCGCTCGGCCATGAGTTTGAGCAGATCAGTATCGGTCTTGTCGCCATCCCCGAGAAGATCCAGTCCCGCTTGCACCGAGCGTGTCAGATGCAACTGGCGCAGTAGATAACCAATCTGCTTGTAGTACGGCGTAGGCTGATCATCCGCGCCGTAAATCCCGTAGAATTCGTTGTGACCGGTGTAGACCACCACCAGATCCGGCTCGAGCGCCAGCGCGTCTTCGACGACCCGGGCGACGGCAAAACTGGCGATGGAAGTTATGCCCAGATTGAAGACCTCCACCGTCCGCTCAGGCAGGGCATCCTGCAACATCGCCTCGAGGAAGGACGCTGCGGCCAGCCGTCGCGGATGCGGGAAACCCTGCACGGTGGAGGCGCCGACGAAAACGACACGATAGAGATTATCTGGTGCAGGCTCGAAGAAAAAGCGCTCAGCCATCTGCCCGGCGGCGGCCAGCCGGCCGTGTTGTCCGAAGAAGAAGCGCTGCGAATACAGGCGATTGACGGCGAGCAGCCGCTTGCCACCCTGCTCCGCCCGTTCTACGACCAGTGGGGCCGGTCCCAACCATGGCACCAGCCGCAACACCCCCTCCACCCCGGCGACAAGACCTAAGCCGGCCAATCCCGTCAACAGCCGAAATGTCCAGATCCTGCTGGGGGATGCCAAGTATACAATCTCCGATAATGGTACTATATCAGTGGTCTATCTCGCCGTGCAGCGAGTCCAGACGCGCCTCTCCGGGTAACGCCATCAACGCCCGATGGTATAGCGCGTCCGCTTTTTCGTAATGACCGCGCGCAATATACAGCTTGAGCAATTCGGCGTAGATATCGCTGCGCGGCGGAGCGTGGTGCAGCGCGCGCTCGAGCACCAGGATCGCCCGCGTATAATCTCCGAGTACGACATACGCACCGGCCAAATTACTCCAGACATTGGGCCGCTCGGGATTGTGCTCGGCCACCCGCTGAAAAATCGGCAATGCGCCCTGCACATCGCCGCGCATAGCGCGCAGCGAACCGAGATTGAACCACGCCTGCCAATAGGTTTCGTCGCGGCGAACGGCTTGCTCGAATTTCAGCAGCGCTAGATCGTAGCGCCCCTGGCGCAAGTAGGCATTGCCCAAGTCATTGTACGTGGCGGGGGTTCCGCGCATGTCCATCGGCGACGAACCCCAATTGGCTCCGAGCACCAACAATACGAGCAGTCCCACCGGCCACCAGGTCCGGTTCAGCCCCCGCTGGTATAACCAGTGGCCTCCATAGGCGGCGAAAAGCAACAACAGAGGCACGACGGGCAGGCGGTAGCGGGCGGTGACAAAAAAGGTGATGACCGCCAAACTGTAACCGAGGGTGAATACGGCCGGCAAACCTAATCCCTCTCGGCGGATATACACTGCCAATCCGACCAGCGCCAGCGGCCCAACCAGACCAAAAGGAAAGGCCAGACCCCACTTCCACAATATCGGGGCCAATACAGTCGAATATTTGCGCCAGTAATAGATCTCCTGATTGCGCTCTATTTCGTCGCCGGACCAAAATTGTACCGCCTTGCGACCCAGGAGCACGATATAGTCTAGCGGGGCTTCCGCAATAAACGCAAAGGCTCTTGAATAGTAATAACTGGACTTTGCCGACGGGCGGCTAATCCCCTGCCGCATCGGCTCAGCCATGAGCTCCTCCCATTCCCAACCGGGCCGTATCGCCAGCGTGCGATCGCTCTCAGCATTATTCCCGACATAAAAATTCACCCCGCCATTGGACGAAATTATCACCACGTCCTCGCCGACGATGTCGTTGTACAGGGTCACCGGCAAAATCGCCAGCCCGGCCCCGAGCAAGAAACTACCGATCCAGTGGCAACCGCGAACGGGCAGCTTCCAGTAGCGATGCCCCAACCAGGCGGCCGTCAGCAGTACCGGCGCCAGCATCGTGGCCACGGCGAGGGCGGCAATGCCCCAGAGCAAACCCGCCGCTAGGAACAGCCGCTTCGCCGGGCTCCCTACCGCGTATAGCAATAAGAGCAGACCCGCTAGCGCAAAAAAGGTCGCCAAGCCCGTGGGCAGCAGGCGAACATCGAAATAAATCAGCGGCCCATACGCCGCGACGGCGCCAGCGGCAACGAGGGCGATCCCCGAACTGAATATCCGCCGCCCAATCCAGTAGACCAGCAGACAACAAAATGCCCCCATTGCCGCTTGCAGAATGCGGACGACGTCAAAGAATGCCTCCGGGGACACCAGCTTTACCAGCCCCAGGAGGTAGGGGTACAGCGGTGGCTGCCAGAACGGTCCCTCCCCCCATCCCAACCATTGCCCTGCTGCTAAGCGAGTCGCGTGGTCGACATAAGTGGCGGCGTCAACCGCTGGGTCGGCAAAGAGCGGGCTGGCTGACATTTGCCACATGTGAGCCAGTCGTAAGCCCAATGCCCCGAGCACGATGCCCAGTGCTACCCGTACTGGATGGTCCGATAAACGCATAGGGCCTATTGCAGAAGGATCAATTTCCCGACCTTGAAGCCACCGTCAGTCTGCAACCGATAGAAATACACCCCGCTGGCCAAACCCTCGGGAGCTCGCACGTCCCAGCGAATCTCGTGCGATCCCGCCGTGCGCCAACCCTCAGCCAATACGGCCACTCGCTGTCCCAGCACGTCGTACACGGCCAGTTCTACTTCCTCATCTTGAGCCAGCGCAAAGGGGATCACCACCTGCCCGTTGACGGGATTGGGATAGCTCTGGGCCAGTGTAAATTGAGCCGGTGCATTGCCGCGCTCCTCCAGCACCGCCGTCTGCCCCGGCCGCTGAACATGACTCACCAGCCGCAGATCGTCGAGCAGGAATTCGCCTTCCAGTTGTCCGAGAAAGCGGATCGAACCGATTGGCTCGCCCTCCAGCCCAAACGCCTCCAGCGGGATTTCGACGACCTGCCAGCTGCGCGCCGTCGGATCGAGCAATCCGTCCGCGACCAGATCGACCGCGCTGTTCCGCTCCAGGAGGCGCTCTTGTGCCAATGGGAGTTGGCGGCCCCCCGGTAGTAATACGGCACTGAGCGGTCCCTGCACGCCTTCGAGTTGGGCGGGGTCGATCTGCACGGCGAAACGCAGCGCCCGGTATTCGTCGGCCGCCACGGGCTCCGGCGCATTAAAGGTCAGACGCCACTCACGACCGGAGTTTTTATCGATGCGGACAGCTACGGCTTCACTCCCGCTAAAGACGGGGCCGGCGGCGCTGGGCGATTGCAGGGAAACGCCACCGCGTTCGCTCACCGTCCAGTCGTCGGCGACGACCAGGTCCTCACCGCGCACGACGTGGATTGCGTGGCTGAAGCTCAGCACATCCAGTCCCGCCGAGGTCTGCTGCTCGAGCAGGACGCGGATCGACCGCGTGCCGACCTCGGGACCGGTGGGCAACGTCACATCGAGCGAGAACGCGCCATCGCCCTCATCGCGCAAGGGATGGCGCTCGTCCCCCCCCAACGCGCTGAGATCCGCGGTGGCAACCACCGGACCGCCCCGCGGATCGAGCTCGGCGACGTGGACGGTGGCTACCAGGTTTACGCGCCCATCCGTAAGGGCGTTGTCGGGGATGCGCGATTCCCAGGAGCCCTTGAGTGAACTCGGGGCGATTTTGACGATGAGGTGGTTGGTCCAGTCGCTGCTGATATAGATATGCCCCCGCTCGTCCTCGGCGATTCCAGTCGGCTCGCCCCAGGCACTGCTCCCGTTGAATTCATCCGGCTGGAAGCCGGAAACGAAATCGGCGACGCGGGGATTGGCCCCGTCCGGCTCCGAGAACAGGGCCATGACCTTGTGCCCGGCCACCGGCGCCAAGCGGCCGGCGCGCAGCGCGACCAAGGCGGCGTTTTTGAAGCGCGGGCCCAAGATCTCGCCAGTGTAGAAGTGGATGGCCATCGGCGCGGTATGCGCCGGCAGCAGCCCCACCGGCGGATACATGCTCGCTATGTCAGCCGAATCCCGCGCCGTGTGCACCAGTCGCTCATCGCGGTAGAAATTGTCGTAGTCGATCCACACGCCGTAGCCGTAGGCGATCGGCCAACCGTGGAAGCTGCCGTCGCGCACGATGCGGACGCCCTCGGGCGGCAGCATCGTGCCCATCTTGTCCAGGCCGTTGTTGGTGACCCAGATTTCGTTGGTCAAAGGATGAATGCCCACGCCCACGGCGTTGCGCAGACCGCGGGCGAAGACGCGGCGCCCCGAGCCGTCGGCATTGAATTCGAGGATCACCGCCCGCTCGGGGTCGGTCTCGCGGCAGTGGTCACACGAGGAGCCGACCGAGACGTAGAGCTTGTCGTTGATTTCGTCGAACTGAATCGTCCTGGTCTTGTGGTGGTGGCCATAGGGCAATTCGACCAATGGCGGCAGCTCGTTTTCGTATACCCCGTCGCCATTCTCGTCGCGGTAGCGCCGCACGGCGTGCTGATCGCCGACGTAGAGCTCACCTTCGTAAAACGCCAGACCGGCGGCCCACCACAAATTGTCCACCACGACGATCGAGGTATCGGCCACGCCGTCGTCGTCCCGGTCGGGCAGGGCGAGGATCTGTCCGGTCATCGCCTCCGGGTCGGGAACGACATCACCGCTGTAGCGCGGTCCCATCTCGCGGCCACCGCCCGCCTTCATATTGGCCACGTGCAACACGCCATCCGGGCTGAAGGCCATAAAGCGCGGCCCCTCCAGGCCTGCGGCGAAGATGCGGGCGCCCATGCCCGGCGGGATGTTCAGCGTCAGGTCGGCGGGCACTTGACCCCGGTATTTTGGCGGCACGATCACCGCGACCTGCTCCAGCCCCAGGTGCTCGCGCGGCGTCATCTGGATCGTCCCGCGCGGATAGGCCGGCGCTTCGACCGGCTTGGGTCCGGGCACCATGACCATGGTACCGAATTGCCACAGCCGGATGCGGGCGCCGCGCTCACCCGCCCACCAGTCCTCGTGGTGGAAGCCGCCAATGCTCTCCTCGTCGAGGTCGGCGACCGTTATATTGAGCCCCATCGGCACTTCGCCCATA
>JAYYUU010000182.1:0-11594 GCA_036343835.1 Candidatus Latescibacterota bacterium
GTCGCGCTGCGCTGCCTCACCGCCTATCGGGGCCACAGCCACCACTTTTATTTTACCAACCCCGGCTGGTGCGTCCGAAGATCTGTCCGACCGCTTCGGCGTCTCGCGCTTCAAGATTGACATGAACCACTCCCTTTAACACTCTTTCTGGATCAATTCTTAATATACCCAAGCGAAGGGTCGGGGGTCTGCCGCAGGGAAAAGCGCCCCCAAGGCCATTGCTTGAAGTATATCGCCCCGACCCGCAGCGCAAAACGCATTAACACCGCAATAAAATTATGCCCCAAAACCCACGCGCCACCACCGCCGGCAACTCCATCCACATGATCCGCCCCCACCTGCGCGATATCCCCCAGGCCGGCTTTCCCAATGGCTTCACCATCCGCCCCCTCCATCTCGACGAAGGCGCCCTATGGACCGACATCGTCCTCGACGCCGAAGAATGGCTCGAGCTCTCGCGCGAGCTCTACGTCCAGGAATTCAGCCACGATCTCCAGTCCGTGCCCAAGCGCTGTTTCCTCATCGTCGACGAATGGGACCAAGGGGTCGGCACCATTAGCGCCTGGTATCGCCACGACTACCGCGGCCTAGACTACGGTCTCATCCACTGGGTTTCCGTCCGCCCGTCCCACCAGGGCCTGGGGCTGGGCAAAGCCGGCCTCTCCTTCGCCCTCGACAAACTCGCCCAATGGCACGAGCGCGCCATGCTCAGCACCCAGACCAAACGCCTGCCGGCCATCGCCCTCTACCTCAACTTCGGCTTCCTGCCCGACCTCGACGAACCCGGGGTGCGCGAGGACTGGCAACAACTCAAAGAGCAGCTCCAGCACCCCGCTCTCGCCGCTCTCGCTCTTTAATTAAACCGCATCCCAGCGCTTAATGACTGCTGCTAATCTGCCCAAGATCTACGTCTTCGACTTCGACCGGACGATCACCCACATCCACACCGGTGGCTGCGCCGTCACCCCAGAAGAGGTCGGTGAAGAATATATCCGCAGCAATATCAAGGACGGATTTGTCGAACTGGTGGAGTATCTGGTACAAAGGGGGGATCGCATCTATATCGCCACCTACGGCGACGACCGCTTCGGTCGTGGAATAAAGGGAGCCACCGCCGGCCACGCGTTGATCAAGCGCTATATGGACGTCGTATTCGGGGCCGATCAGCGCTACTTCTTCTTTGCATCGCCCAAAGACCCGCAGGGCAATATCATTGCCCGGTGCACCAACGACGGCAAATACTATCACCTCGAACTGATCCTCGCACAAGAGGCGCTCGACGGTGGCGACCCGGACATAATGCGCGGTATCCTGCTCATCGACGACGACCCGTACAATGTCCACTACTTCGCCAGCCGCGGCTGCATGACCCTGGTGCCCGATTCGCCCTACGATTCGGCCCATCTGGCCGCCGCCGCTGGGGTGTTGCGCACGCTGCTCAATCAATTGCGCGACGGCTAATCGATTGAGGCTCGGCCCAATCGCCCTACTGAGTATGGATGGGCGGTCTCTTTCTGGACCGGCGAAACACTCAACATATATATTTTGGCCAGGCGGTATCTGTCTACATCCCCTGCGTCCGGCCAGACCACCTAGAAGTCGTGCAGACCGCCTTTTATGTTGCGGAAGTGACGGTGGAAGATCTGCTTGCGCTCGGTGAAATAGCGAACAATACTCCCGCTGACTTGGCGCGGTAGAGGGCGGTGTTTATGTTGAGTTGACCGCAGCGCCGCCCCCGAGACGGTGCCGCGCTGATCAAAAGAAAGGCCATTAAATGATCAATATGGGTGCCTGTACCGCCATAATCGACGCCGGCAAAATCCTCCTCACCAAACGCGAGGACTTCGAAGTCTGGTGTCTGCCGGGCGGCCACGTCGAAGCAGGCGAATCCATGGCCCGGGCCGCGGTGCGCGAAACGCTGGAGGAAACGGGTCTCGAGGTCGAGCTATCGCACCTGGTCGGTCTTTATTACCGGCAGTACAACTGGAACGGCCTCGCCGTGCACGTGGCCTGTTTCGCCGCCCGCCCGGTGGGCGGCCAACTGGATCCGCAGCTCAAAGAAGTGCTGGAATTGCACTATTACTCACCCGACGAAATTCCCTCGGCGATGCTATCCGGTCACCGCCAGCGCATCGCGGACGCCTTCTCCGGCGCCAGAGGTCTGGCCCGCTTGCAGGAGAGTCCGCCCCCCTTCGACAAAGCGCTTACCCGCCCCGAGCTCTACGCCCTGCGCGATCAGTCGGGCCTGTCTAGGGCAGAATTTTACGCGCGGCACTTCGGCCTCGGCGACGAGGGTGTGCTGGAGACCGCAGCGCCTACCGTGCAAAGGAGATCCGCCCCATGAGTGGGTTCCTGAGCCAGCACTACCTGTGGTTAAATCGCCTTTGTCACCGGGACCCTGCTGACCATCGCCACCGGTGCCGGCGCTCCCGGCAACCGGCTACTGCATATCAAACGGGTGCTGATACTCATTATGAGTGCCGTCCACGGCATGCTCCCGATCTACCGCAAAAATCCCGCGCGCTGCGAAAACGAGAAGCGCGAATAATTCTACCGCGTCCTCAACGAGGCGCCCACCGCGCTGATGATCGCCATCCGCTAAAACCAGCGCTGGGCAAGAAGCGGCGCATGCTGATTCTGAGCTATACCCCACCTGGCTGCGCAAATCTCCCCACGGAGGTCCACCTCCCGCAGCTGGCCTGACCAACGCGCTACCCGAAGATTGCGACGAGGCAACCAAAGAGCTACTCGGCATCGGGGGTTATTCTTAAAGGAGTCCATATGCGCCGCATCGACGCCCACCTGCACTACGCCGGCGACCACGTCGAAGACCGCGCCCTGCTCGACCAGCTCGGGCTCAAGCTCTTCAACATCAGCGTCGCCACCCCCGACCGCGAGCGCTGGCGCGCCCGCACCGCCAAGTGGCGCCAACTCGCCGCAGACGACGGCGCCCACTACGCCTGGTGCGCCGGTTTCGACCTGCCGCGCTTCGAAGATGCCGGTTATTTCGACGCGGTGCTCGCGGGGCTACAACGCGACTTCGACGAGGGCGCGCTGGCCTGCAAGATCTGGAAGAATATCGGCATGGAGGTCAAAAAACCCGATGGGTCTTTTATGATGGTCGACGACCCCTACTTCGACCCCATCTACGACTATCTCGAAAAACGCGATATCGCCCTGCTGCTCCACATCGGCGAACCCCTGGCCTGCTGGCAGCCTCTAGACAATCCCCAAAACCCCCACTACAACTACTACTCCAACAATCCCCAGTGGCATATGCACGGCCGCGACGACTTCCCCTCCCACGCCGAAATCATCGCCGCCCGCGATCGCCTGGTCGCCAAACGGCCCGGCCTGCGCATCATCGGTGCCCACCTGGCCAGTCTCGAATACGATGTCGCCGAAATCGCCCAGCGCCTCGACCTCTTCCCCAATTTCGCCGTCGACACCTCGGCACGCCAGCTCGATCTGGCCTGCCAGGACTCCGCCATCGTGCGCCAGTTCATCACCACCTATCGCGATCGCATCCTCTACGGTTCCGACATGGTCTACAACGAGTTCAGCAGCGAACTCGAACCCACAGCCCGACAGGAGCGCCTCGCCTCGGCCAAAGCCCGCTGGCAAATGGAATTCGCCTACTACGAATCGAGCGATATGGTCGACGTGCGCGGCAGATTGGTCCAGGGGTTGGGTCTGGCGACCGACGTTCTCGAAGACCTCTATTATCGCAATGCCGAACGCTGGTATCCCGGACTTTAATTCGGCCCCACCAACTCGACCGAGTTAGGCCACTCCCAGAAAAGGAGGTACCCGCTCGACGATTCTGATATTAAACACGGATCCTGTAAACGTGCAAATAACCGGGAAGCGTGCCTCAGCATGGTCGCGAATCACCGGTAGATTATTTGATGGGACGTACCTTAGTGGCGTTAAAACTACCTTACCCCGATCTGCGAACCTATTTCGACCGGCAAGGACGCCGGCGTGCCACGCACCCCGATACAAGGAGACGCACAAAACACATGGGAAAATTCGCCCCCCTAAACCTCACCCCCGATGAGCTAGTCGAATACACCCCCGAATGGCAGGGCGACCGCTTCGCAGACGGCCGCCCCAAAGTCCCCGACGCCATCATCGAACGCATGAAAAACGTCACCATCACCCAGGCCTGGGGCGTCGTCCGCGGCGACGGCTACGAGCACCAGTACGAAGGCAACTGGCAGTGCACCCACCCCGGCGGCACCCTCTGCGGCCGCGCCCTCACCGCCATGTACATGCCCCGCCGCCCCATCATGCGCCGCATCATGGAAGAGAAAGGCGAGCGCTCCGGCCAGATCGGCGACCAGATCTCCTGGCCCATCGATGCGCTAGTACCGGGCGACGTCTATGTAGCAGATGTCTATGGAAAAATCGTGCAAGGCCCCGTCATCGGCGACAACCTCGCCGCCGCCATCTACGCCAACTCCGGCAATGGCGTAGTCCACGACGCAGCCGTGCGCGATCTCGAAGGCATCGAAGAGTTGGAAGGCTTTACCAGCTTCGTGCGCGGCTGGCACCCCTCCTTCGCCTCGCCGACCATCATGCTCTCCGGCATGAACTGCCCCGTGCGCATCGGCGCGGCCACCTGCATGCCCGGCGATGTGGTCTTGGGCAAGCGCGAGGGCGTGGTCTTCATCCCGCCGCACTTAGCGGAGAAAGTCGTCACCACCTCGGAGGTAATCCAGCTGCGCGACATCTTTGGCAAACAGCGGCTCAGCGAAGGCCAATACACCCCCGGCCAAATCGACACCCGCTGGGCCGACGAGATCGAAGCCGACTTCTCGCGCTGGCTAGAAGATCACATCGACGAGCTGCCGGTGCCGAAAGAAGCGATTCGGGATATGCTCAAGGAGCGGACGTGGTAGGGACCCTCCGCTTCAATTACTGCGTTCCAGGACCAGCGCGTAGCGCCGCTCGTCGGGCACGATCTCCAGACGCAGGCGATTGTCTGCCACCACAAAGGACGACGCGCCGTCCACCGGCGGATCGATATGGACTTCGCGCACATTTAACTCGGGGTTGAAGCTCAATTCGAAGGTCAGGGGTTCGTCGTAAACCGCATTGTCCAGGCCGTCACCGATGGTCAACTCGTACTGGCTGGGCGTGCCGATGCCGAAATAGCGCACGATTTTCACGTCGAGGGCGTTGCGCTCCTGGATATAAGCCGACACCGCGTCGAGATTGCCGCTCCAAAAGTCGGCGGCGGCGATATAGTCGAGATCCCGCTCGAACTCCGGGAGTGGATAATAGCCCCAACCCTCCGGATTGCCGATCGAGTGATAGGTGAGGATTATCCAGGCGTCCGCCTCAAGTGCCTCCTCCAGCAGCCGGATGAGGGCATCGTGGTGGGGTATATCCGTCCCGTCCTTGGCACCCATGATCACCGAAGGTAGGTAAAACCAGTTGTCCGGCTCCCGCACATCCCCCGAACAAATATAGAAATCGGCGCGCCGAGGCGGACGACGCAAGCCGCCGCGGGCAGCAATAAAGCCCGCCTGCCGATTGGCCGCCTGAGTACTGGCTTGGATGCCCGACCAGTGCGGATACCCGTAGGCTTTGGGCTTGAGACCCCACTTCTCCATAAGCTCGAAATTCGTGCGAAAGGACTCGTAGGCCTGCGTATACCCCAGACTATCGTGATAAACGTGCCCATGGCCGTGGCCGAAGAAGCCGATACCATTGGGTATGAGTTCCCGGTACATCCGCTCGATGATGGGCAGGCGCTTGAAATGCTGGAGCTTGGTGCTGACGATCTCGAGATCCATGGCCAGACCGCGCGCCATCACCGCATCGGTCGCCAACTCAAAGACCGGATCGACCCCCCACGGCGCGTCGTAGGTGAGCGACACCGCCCCCTGCCGACCGCCGCGCCACTTGAGCGCTTCTAAGCGGAAGACCTCCTCGCCCCCGTGACTCACCACATAGGTATTCGGTTGGGCGACGAGTTTGGCTCGCACTGCGGAGCGAGACGGCGTTGCAGATTGGGTCGGGCGCTCGGTGCAGCTCCAATAGCACAAACCCAATGCCAATAAGCGGATCAACATACTCATAAGTGTTGTAAAATAAACGATCTCTCGTCATTCACCAAACGATAGACGGCCACGATTATCGCTGCGCCATATGCATAAAAAAACCGCCGAGCCATCCGGCGGTGTCACTGTGTTTGGTGTCTTGGGGGCTAGTCTGCCGACTTGCGGCGAAAAAAGCGCAGCGGGAAGTCGCACCCCAGGATGGGGTTGAGTGGAAACCACGCCAGCATGTGGACGACTTTGATTAGCTTGAGCAGAATAGTTCGCATAGGTGGTGACATTAGGCGGCGCAGCGGCCCTTGTCAAGTTTATTCGGCTTGAGCGAAGAGCTGCTTGGTCACCGCCGCCATCAGCTCGGGTCCATCGCTCTGGCGAAAGAGAAAGCGCACCTGGCCTTGCGGATCGATCAGATAGGTATAGGTCGAGTGGTCGACGAAGTAGTCGGACTGGCCCTCCTCCTTGCCGAGCGAATAGTGCCCCCCGTATTGGCCGATCACCTGATCGATCTCCTCCACGGCACCGCCCAGACCGATCGCATCAATGGCGAAGTAGTCGAGATACTCCGCCAGCTTCGCCTGGGTGTCGCGCTCGGGGTCGACGGTAATAAAGAGCGTCGCCAGATCCTGCTCGCGCTCACCCAATAGCTGGTAGACGCGACCCATCTTCGACAGGGTCACCGGGCAGATATCGGGGCAATAGGTATAGCCGAAGAACAGCATCGCCGCCCGGCCGCGCAGATCCTTTAACGCAAAAGACTCGCCGCGCTGATCCATAAGCGCAAAGTCGCCGCCGATGCCGCCATAATCTTGCAGCGGGGGCACCTCGATCGGGGCGGATATTTCGCTGGCCGGCGCGGACTCGGGCTCTTCGCTGCAGGCGACAATCCAGATACAGGCTCCGCAGAGCATCAGCGCTTTAATAATCCGCATGACTTCCCTTGCGCACCGGCGCCTTTATCCGCTGCTGTGTCCCGTCGCCGAAGCGCAACACCAGCTCGACCTCGTCGCCGGTCTTGAGCGGCTGGCGCAATTTCATCAACATCAGATGCGTACCGCCCGATTTCAAGGTGACCTCCTCGCCCGCTGGAACGCTGACGCTTGCGGCCCTGCGCATCGTCATCGCATCGCCCCGGTGCTCCATAATATGGATCTCGGTCCGTTCGGCAACGGCGGTCTCGGCCCCGATGAGCTCGACCGGCTCGCTGCCGCGATTTTCAATGAGCAGATAGCCCGCCGCCGGGCTGCGCGGGGGCGGCTCCCTGATCCAGGCGTCGCGCACGACGATGGGCGCGCCGGCGGGTGCTTTTTCCCCGCAGCCGGTCAGGGTGAGCAATGCGCAAAAAACGCAGGCGTAAAAAATCGTCAATTCCCCCGGCTGTCTACGATGTCCTCAAAACTTGGCGCCGATCACGCCGACCATCGCCGGGGCTATAAGGCGGGTTTTGGGATCCCGCTCGCGCTCGCGCCATTCATTCAGATGCGCCTGGCGCTCCTCTTCCTGCAGCAAACCCCGTTTGACCAGCTCGGGCAAATAGATGCGCTGGAACTCGGCAATCCAGTTCCAGATCCGGTTGCCCGGCTGCGCGACGCCGCTGATCTCCTTGGTCTCTATGACCTCCAAACCGCACGCGGCCATCATACCGGGCACACGCCCTCCCACGTCGAGCCCGGCGCCAAAGCTTTCGTGCACCGCCCGAAAGACGCGCTGGAAATGGGCATTGCCGCCAGGCTGGTCGGCAAAGGCCTCGTAGTTGTAGTAGTCCATTACCACCAGGATCCCACCGGGCTTGAGGGCGCGGACCATGCCCTCGATCGCAAGCTTCGGTTCTGCGAGAAAACAGAGCAACCAGCGCGCAAAGGCGGCGTCGGCCGAATCGGCGGGCAAATCCAGCGCGCGGACATCCGCCGGCACGACCTCAATATGGCCAATGCCCTCTGCCTTGCGCCGCAGGATATCGGTAAATTCCTCCGACCCGTCGATGCCCACCACCCGACCTTCCGGCTCCACTCGCTCGGCCAGCTCCAGGGTCGTCAAACCCGGGCCGCACCCCACGTCGAGGATCGTCTGCCCCTGGCGAAAGCCGGCGTGGTCCCACAGATCCACCGTCTCGGGTTGCCAGGTCCAGTGTTGCATTTGCAGACGGCGCAACTCTTCGTAGTCGGTGCCCAGCAAATAGTCGTCTTCCGCTCGTGAACTCATCGATAGCTCCCGGGGACTCGTCGAGCGTCTTCGCGCGCGTGGTGGATGTGGTCGAGGTTGTGGCGATCGTAAATCACGACGCGGCCTTATGCCGGGGGCTCGACCATGTATTCGCCCGGGCGAATACCATAACTGTCGCCCAGCTCGGGATAGTCGACGCCGGCCCGACCATTCCAGTCCCAGACCACCGCGCCGTCCCTAACCGTCAGCTCGCAAGTCAGACGCTTGTCCCCTGCGAGCCGGCCGCCGAACGAATCGGCGTAGCCAAACGGCCCCTCCAGCAAATTCAACACCGCCACATCGGCCACCGCGCCCACCGATAAGTGACCCAGCTCGGGATGGCCGATCTCCTGTGCGGGGTTGACCGTCGAGGTGCGGATCACTTCGCCAAGCGGCATGCCCATCACCAGAAACTTCGACATCGTCGTCGCCATATCGAGCATGCCCATATTCATGCACAGAACGTGCAGATCGGTCGAGATCGAGTCGGGATAAAAGCCCTGGGCAATGGCCGGCACCGCGTTGCGAAAACAAAAGCTGCCGGCGCCGTGACCGACATCCAAGATCACGCCCTTTTCGCGCGCCTGATGCAAATAGGGCAACACCTTGCCCTCCGCGTCGAACCACGGCGTCGGCCCGCGGAAGACGTGGGTGCTGATATCGCCGACGCGCAATTTCTGCGTCAGCAACTCGTAGTAGGGTCGCTCCTTTTTGAAGTAGCCAAAGTCGATCATCACCCGCGTCGAAGCCCGCTCCGCCGCCTCAATTGTGCGGTCGACCGAGATCCACTCGGGGCCGATATAGTGCGCCGTCTTGATGCCGATCACCACATCTTCGTTTTCGCGCGCCACCGCCGCCGTCCGGTCGGTGTCCATATCGTGCGGATTCTGCTCGTGCTCGATCCCGGTCATCCCCGTCCCGGCGATATTGATCAGCGCAAAGAGCCGCGTCTGACAGCGGTCGATCACCCGCTGGCGAAAATCCTCAAAGTTGCGCCAGCCGGCACTGCCGGTGTCGACCATCGTCGTCACCCCGGTGCGAAAACTAAAGCCGTCGGGCAAAATGCTATTGTCCCCCGCCCACTGATCGGGATGCCCGGCCGTGGCATAGGCATGCATGTGAATATCCACCAGCCCCGGCGTCACATAGAGCCCGCCCACATCGACGACCTTCCCGACGCCCTCAGTCGGCAGATTTGCGTCCACCGCCGCGATCTTATTCCCCGCGATCCCCACATCCTTACGCTCGTCGATCCCATTTTTAGGATCGATCAAATGCCCGCCTTTGAGTACCAGGTCAAATGCCATACCTATCTCCAACAAAAATGACGGCCCATCTCCAAACCGACGCTTCTCCTCTTTTCCTATGCCGCCGACGCTACCTTCAACGCCGCATCCAGCTTCCCTTCTTTTTCCAACGCCGCCATAGTCTCCTCATCCCCCAAATACTCCCCATCGACAAAAATCTGCGGCACCGTAGTCTGCCCCCCACTCCTTTCCACCATTTCCTTATAATCCCTCACCGGTGGCTTCCACCCCATAATCAAAGGCACTCCCCGAACCGCAGACTCCACCCCCGTCCTCCTCAACATAACCTTCGCCATCCAACAATACACGCAGAGATAACTACTATACATCACAACGCGAGCCATAATCACCTCAAAACTCTTGCGGCTTCTACCGAGGTCAGGAGAAATAATACCTCAGAGCGGATTGCTGTTCCCCGCAGCCGCAGGATAGCGGCGTAGGGGAATAGCCCTCGGAGCCGCACAGGATGTGAGGCGAGAATGAGCGGTTGAGGAATTATTTCTCCCGACCGTCAGGCAGCAGCTAACCTCACGCCCCCACATCCCCCTGCGACCACCCCCCATCAATAAGACGCCAAACTCGCCCCGAAGGATTCTGATCCCGCAACTCCGCCGGCAACCGATGCTCCCGCACATTGTCATAACACTCCAACATCGCAAAGCGCGAAATCGAAGCCGGCAATCCCACCGCCGTAAATCCCGGATGCCCCGTCGCCGGATAAGGTCCCCCGTGGTTCATCGACGGCACCACCGCCACCCCCGTCGGCATCTTGTCGTTGAGCAATCGCCCCACCTTCTTGCGCAACACCGGCTCGATGCGCCGATAGTGCGACTCGTCCTCGCCCTCGGCATCGGTGTAAATACAGCCCGTCAAATTGCCCTCGAAGTGCCGCGCCACCTCCACCGCCTGATCCATATCGTCGGCGACGATCGCCAGACTCTCATTGCCGAAAGCCTCCTCCTGCAGAGCCTCCGGATGGGCGATAAAGGTTGCGCCATCGACCTGTAACAAGGTGTTCTGAAAGCTGAAGCCATTGCCGCCACCGCGCGCACCGCCGGTCAAGATCTCGGCCCCGGCGCCCTTGAGCACATCGACGCTCCGCTCCATGCCATTTTCGACGGCCTCGGTCAGCATCGTGCCCACCGGCGCCCCGCCGAACTTGGCCCCGGCCGCGGCGAGGAAGGCGTCGGTGCGCTCGCCCTTGAGCAAGAGCAAGATGCCGGGATTGGTGCAAAACTGCCCGGTGCCCATCAGACACGAAGTGGCAAACTCATCGGCAATCTCCTCGCCGCGCTCGGCTAATGCGCCGGGGAGGATCACCACCGGATTGATGCTGCTCAGCTCCAGATAAATCGGCTTGCCGGCCTTGTCGGCGGCCTCCTTGAGCACCAGCCCCGCCCCGCGCGAGCCGGTATAGCCGGTAGCGCCGATCTTGGGGTGTGAGACCAGCTCGGCGCCGACGGCGTGATTGGTGCGGTAGATCAGCTGCACCGTCGCCGCGGGCATGCCGGTATCCGCAGCGGCCCCGTGCGCCTCTTCGGCCAATAGCCGGGTGGTGCCCGGGTGCGAAGAATTCCCCTTGCCGATGACGGGATTGCCGGCGGCGATGGCGGCGGCGAAGTCCCCGCCGGCGACGCTATTGAAGGCAAAGGGAAAATTGTTGGGACCGAAGACGGCCACGCCGCCGCCCAGCGGGCCGTAGAGAGCGCGGATATCGGAGGCGGTGTCGATCGTCGGCATCGTCCACGAGCGGTCGCGCGCCGCAGCGGCGGCCTGCCGCAACTGGTCGGTGGTGCGCGGCAACTCGATATCGGCCAGCCGCGGCGCGGCGGGCAGACCGCTTTCGGCATTGGCCATCGCCACCAGTTCGGCGGCTCGCGCTTCTATGCGCTCGGCGAAGCGCTCTAAGAAGGAGGCGACGATCTCGTCACCGACCTCGGCTATTTGCTCGGCGGCCTGCGCCGCGGCCTGCGCCGCGGCCTCGACGTCTTTAATCGAGCTGACGGGATACGTCTCGCCA
>JAYYUU010000183.1:0-9192 GCA_036343835.1 Candidatus Latescibacterota bacterium
TAACCATTAAAAAACACCAGCGCCCCCGCCTCCGCTTCCACCGGCACCTCGACACGCTCGTCAAAACCATAACTCTCGGGCGCAAAATCAAATTCGTCCGCATTCTCGTGCGCCCGCTGCGGATAGAGATAACCCGTCTTATGCGACCCCGGCACCACGTAGAGACAGCCATTCTCCACCGTCGCGTCGTCCACCGCGATCCACGCGCCGATCAACGAGCGGTCGCGCGTCGGGATATAGACCTCGTCCTGGTGCCAGGCCTGCCCCTGAAAATTGGGCGGCTTGACAAAATACATCGACTGCATGCACTTGACACTGCCATCCCAATGGGGCAAATGCGCCGCGGTGATCTGACTCAAAATCCCGCAGATTTTGGGGTGGCGGACATACTTTTCGATCATTGGGCTGATATAGTGCGGCTGGTGGATGCAGAGAATCGCCTCCAGCACCTCCTGGTCGCTCAACCCGGCCTCCACCGGCTCGATATTCTCACACTCGTACTGACCCCTGGCCACCGCCACCAGGTCGTCCTTCAGTTCCTCCAACTCTGCCGCTTCCATCAGATCCGGCACGATCAAATAGCCATTGTCGACAAAAAACTGCACCTGCGTCTCGTCGAGCAGCTTGGGCACCTCAATTTCAGGGCCGGATTCCATCTTAACCGCTTCCATATCCTCTCTCCATGGCAACCGTTTACACTCCTCCGTTATTTTGCTACCATTAACCCGAATTGTCAAACCCAAAGGAGCACATTTAATGGACCTGACCTATATCATGTTCACCAAGCATCTGGAAGGCCTCGACGTCCCGGGGATTATCGACGCCCTGCAGTCGGTCGGCGTAGAGGGGGCCGACCTCTGCGTGCGCGACGGCTACCCGGTAAACCCCGGCAATATCGCCACCGCCCTCCCCCAAGCTACCCAGCAATTCGCCGCCGCCGGGCTCTCGATTCCCCTGGTCACCGCCCCGGGCGACTTCAACCGCCCCGATATCGACTATGCCGAAGAGTACTACGCCGCCCTGGGTGCAGCCGGCGTCGGCCACGTCAAACTCGGCTACTGGCACTGGGAGCCGGATACACACTACTGGGATCAGCTCGACGAGATCCGCGGCTTTATGGAAGGTTTCCAGGCGCTGTCTGCAAAACACGGCGTCAAAACCGTGGTCCACAACCACTCGGGCAAATCCATGGGTCTCAACTCCTGCGCGGCAATGAATGTCGTCAAGGATTGCGACCCCCAGCACGTCGGCGTCTTCGCCGACCCGGGGCATCTCTCGCTCTGCGGCGAGCCAATCGAAATGGCTCTCGACATCGTCCGCAAATATGTATGCCTCCTCGCCTGCAAAGACCTCATTCGCCAACGCCCCTTAGGCGGCACCAAACAGGGCGCACCCTCCGGCGGGGTCATGCGCCTGGGCCAGGGCTTTGTCGACTGGCCGGCGGTTGTCGCCACACTGGAGCGCCTCGACTTCAAAGGCCCGGTGAGTTTCCACAGCGAATACAGCGGCGAGACCGTGGAAACGGTCATCGATCTGGCGCGGATCGACGTGCGCTTTTTCACCGCCCTGCGCGAAAGGGGATAACGCCATGTTGAAAGCGGGATTCATCGGCGCCGGCGGGCGCGGCCAGAGCGCCCACTACCCCTCGGTCCACCGCCTCGCCGATCAGGTCGAAATGGCCGCCGTCTGCGAACTCGACGAGGAACGCTTACAGCAAGTCGTCGAAAAATACGATTTCCAACACACCTTTACCGACCACCGCGCGCTGCTCGACGAAATCGACCCCGACATCGTCTACTGCGTCATGAACGAGAAATGGCTCCTGCAACCCGTCCTCGACTGCATCGCCGCCGGCAAACACCTCTTTATCGAAAAGCCCCCCGGCGCCCATAGCGACGAAACGCGGCAAATTCTGGAAGCCGCCGAAAAACACAAGGCCTGGGTTATGGTCGGTCTCCAGCGCCGTTTCACCGCCGTCACCCGCGAGGCCATGCGCTTGGTCGCGGCCAAAGGCCCGGTCTCGCTGGCGACCACCACCTTTAACAAACAGCTCCCCCAGCGCGCCGACGAGTTCACCACCACCCTGTGGAACGATCTGGTCCACATCGTCGACCTGCTGCGCTATATGGCCGGCGGCGAGCCGACCGAAGTCACCGCCTATCAGGACAAATTCGGCGGCGAGGGCTTTGACCACTACACCGCGCTAGTGCGCTTCGACAACAATGCGACGGGCGTGATGTTCGGCAATCGCGCCTCCGGCGGGCGGGTGATCCGCTCCGAGCTCCACGGCGTCGGCGTCGGCTGCTATATAAAAATCCCCGAAGAAATAGAGATCCACGAGGACAATCAGACCCGCACCCTCGGCGGCTGGGAAATCGACGGCGTCGACAAAGACGACGTGCCGCGCTACGAGGGCCTTTTACACATGCACGAGCACTTTATCGACTGCGTCAACAATAAGACACAGCCCCTCACCGATATTCGCGACGTGATTCACTCGATCGGGCTGGTCGACCAGATCGAGGCGGCGGAGATCATGGAAGCCAAAAAGTAAAGTGCTCCTGGCACAGTAAATCCACCACCAGGAAAAAACTGCTCGAATTGGCGATGGTTGCTCGCGGAGCATTGTGATGCACTCCGGCTTTAGAACTCGAGGAATATACGATCCGCCGCACAACCTGCGCGGAACGGCCCTGGTCTTTATATTCTCGTCCCGTAGCGTCAATCCGGATACAATACTCATTCCATAGAAAAGAGACGGAACATGCCAGGCTTACTTCCCGATGTCGATCCCGACGGGCTGCTCGAATACTCGGTGGTCTACACCGACCGCGCCCTCAACCACATGTCGCAGTCCTTCCAGGGCGTAATAAACGATATCTCCACCACCCTGAAAAAGGTCTACAACGCCGACGCTGTGGCCATCGTCCCGGGCAGCGGCACCTTCGGCATGGAGGCGGTGGCGCGGCAGTTTGCCATCGACAAAAACTGCCTGATCATCCGCAATGGCTTCTTCAGCTTCCGCTGGACGCAGATTTTCGAGATGGGCGGCATTCCCGCCAAGTCTACGGTATTAAAGGCGCGTCCCATAGCCGATGGCTCACAAGCGGCCTTCGCCCCTGCGCCCATCGCAGAAGTGGTCGCGACCATCGCAGCCGAAAAACCCGACCTCGTCTTCGCCCCGCACGTCGAAACCTCCGCCGGCATGATCCTGCCCGACGAATACCTTCGCGCCATTGCCGATGCCGTCCACGCGGTCGGCGGCCTATTCGTTCTGGACTGCATCGCCTCGGGCGCGATCTGGGTGGATATGCCAGCGCGCGGGGTCGACATCCTGATCAGCGCGCCGCAAAAGGGCTGGAGTGGCTCGCCCTGCTGCGGATTGGTCATGTTTAACGCCCAGGCCAAAGAACAACTCGCCAACACCACCAGCTCCAGCTTCGCCTGCGATCTGAGCAAATGGCTGGATATCATGGCGGCCTATGAAAACGGCGGACACGCCTATCACGCGACCATGCCCACCGACGCGCTGGCCATCTTCCGCGCTGTAATGCAGGAGATCGAAGCCATCGGCTTTGGCACCGTCAAAGCGCAGCAACAGGAGCTCGGCGACAAGGTCAGAGCGCTGCTTTCCGACAAAGGCGTCAAAAGCGTCGCCGCCGAAGGGTTCCAGGCACCAGGCGTCGTCGTCTGCTACACCACGGACGCCGATATACAGACGGGCAAGAAGTTTGCCGCGGCCGGTCTGCAGATCGCGGCCGGCGTGCCGCTGCAATGCGACGAGCCCGAAGATTTCCAGACCTTCCGCCTCGGCCTTTTTGGTCTGGACAAGCTACAGCATGTCGATCGCACGGTCGCCACCTTCGCAGCGGCGCTGGATCAGATTCTATAGCATAGTCGAGTACCGCACCGTACTGCCGCCTTGCGACGAGCCATTCTTCACTGACCTGCACCAATTGTGCAAGGATGTATTCGGCAACAACCATCGCGACGAGTTAGCCCAGCGCGGCCATACAATCACCGCCAAAGACGGCCCCATCGGCCACCCCGTCATGCTCCTCGCCGATCAGGGTAGCTACTACGCCGCCGGCGACCCAGCCGCCAGACGCCACGCCGCCGGTCTCGAAAGGGATTAACCCCCATGCACGCCGACCCACTCGCCCTGGCCCGTTTCCGCAACGCCGAAACCCACCAGCTCACCACCTACGATCTGGACAAGATGAAAAAAGTCCCGGTCGACCGGGACCAGAAAGTCGTGCTCGGCGAGGTCGAGGGCTGCGGGCATATCGCCCAGCTCTGGCTGACCTTCCCCGGGTGGTTTTGGCAAAACTGGAATGTCGACGCGCCCGTAAGCCAGACCATCCTCAAAACGCTGATCTTGAGGATCTACTGGGACGGTGCGGACCAACCCGCGGTCGAATCCCCCATCGGCGACTTCTTCGGCATCGGCCTCTGCGAAGTCGCCCACTTCACCTCCAAATACTTCGGCATGTCCAGCGGCGGCTTCTACTGCCGCTTCCCCATGCCCTTCGCCAAAGGCTTCCGCATCGAGATCGAAAACCGCGACCGCCAAATCGACACCCTCGTCTACGCCAATATCCTCTACCAGCTCGTCGACGAATTGCCAGCGGATCTCGGCTACTTTCACGCCCAGTTCCGCACCGGCGAAAACTCCGGCCCCGAAACCCTGCTCGTCGCCCGTGCTTCCGGTCGCGGCCACTACGCCGGCTGCACCCTCTCGTTGCAAGCCCGCGATCACAACTACCTCGGTTTTTTGGAAGCCCCCGAATACGCCTATATCGACGCCAACTGGGAAGACGCGCGCATCGTCGGCTCGGGCCTGGAGGACTATTTCTTAGGGGGTTGGTACTTCCGCGCAGGCACCTTCCACGGCGACCTGCATGGCCTGCCCGTCAAAGACGCATTGCGCTCGATGGCGGCGATGTATCGGGTCCACGAAGAAGACGCCTTGCACTTCAAGGAGCGCTTCCGGTTGGAGTTTAAGAATCCGTTCGCGGACGAGGCGCGGCCCTTCCGCTATTCGACGACGGCTTTCCTCTATCTGGATAGTCCTGGTGGCCAAGGTCCGGAAATCTCCGGCGCTGACGAACTGCTCCATTGGTACTGGACCCGCGACTGCGACCATCAGAGTATTCCCTGAATCGCGCATGGGACTGGTAATCGCCCCGGCTCTGGCCTACGCCCTGCTGCACCTGGCGGGGGGTATTTTCCCGAGTGCTCTGGGGCGTCAATATGCTGAATACTATCCCTGGCCGGTGTCGGTACTCTCCGCACTGGGCACGGGCGCTTTCCTCAGCCGCTACCTGCGCATGCTCGGCTACACCCTGGCCGATATGGGCCAATTGGAAGAGGCGATCGATATTATAGAGGAGAGTCTGTTGCGAAAAGATGATCCCGCGCACAAAAGGGAGTTACGGCAAGCCCTGGACAAACTCTATACGCTGCGCAAAGAGGCGCCTTAGGCCAACCCCTAAACCGCTAAAATACAACCTTGACCACCCCCTCCCCACGGGATATCTTCTCCATTTTCAAACGCTGAGGCACACCCCGTGGAAGCCAACCCCGAAGCCCGACAAGACACCGCCAGCGGCCTGACCCCCCGCTCCCTGATCCTCGGCATCATCCAGGTTCTCGTCGTCTGCCTGGGCGCCCCCTACGCCATCTGGGTCCTGGGCTCCTCCGAAATCACCTGGTCGTTTTTCCCCATTGCCGTCGGCTTCTCCTTCTGCTGCCTGATCCTCTTCAACATCCTGCTCAAAACCATCAATATCAACTGGGCCCTGCGCCCCGCTGAGATGATCACCGTCGTCGTCATGGGCCTGGTCACCACCGGCATCCCCATCTTCATGATGGGCTTCGTGCTGTCCATCCCGACCACGCCCTATTATGTCGCCTCTGCCGAAAACCAGTGGGGCACTTATGTCCTGCCCCACCTGCCCACCTGGCTCTTGCCCAGTAACGACGGCCTGGCCATGACCTGGTTCTTCGAAGGGCTGCCCATCGGCGAGCCGACGCCCTGGAGTACGCTGCTGGACGCCTGGACCATGCCGATGTTCTGGTGGCTGAGCTTCATCTGGACGCTGTATTTCGTCTGCTTCTGCCTCGTCGTCATCCTGCGCAAACAGTGGGTCGAACGCGAACGGCTGGCCTACCCCCTGATGGAAGTACCGCAAGCGCTCGTCGCCGATGCCGACGACAGTTCCTCGCGCGTGCCCGCCCTGTTGCGCAACAAGGTCTTCTGGATGGGTGCGGCGATCCCGCTCTTTATCGTCTGCTGGAATATCATCGGCTTCTTCTTCCACTTCTTCCCCAAGATCGAGTGGCACCACCCCATTCAGATCGCGCACGGCTTCCCGACGATTAACATCCGCTTCTACTTCCCCGTCATCGGCTTTATGTATTTCGCCAACCTCAACGTCACCTTCAGCATCTGGTTCTTCTACGTGCTGCTGCTGGTTGAGGAGGGGCTCTTCAATCGCTTTGGCGTCGGCGTCACCGAGGCTGACAATTTCGTCTGGGGCCTGCCTTCGACTTCGTGGCAGTGCTGGGGCGCCTTCGTGGTGCTGGTACTGTGGGGCCTGTGGATGGCGCGCGAGCACATCGTGGACGTCTGCCGCAAGGCCTGGAACCCCGACCTGCCCATCGACGACAGCCACGAGCTAATGTCCTACCGCGGGGCGGTGTTCGGCACGGTCATAGGCACCGCCTACATGCTCGCCTGGCTCACGAAAGCGGGTATGGAGCTTTCGGTGGCGATGTTCTTTTTGGCCTGCGTGCTCATCGCCTACCTCGGGATCACCCGCTTGGTCGTGCAGGCGGGCGTCTTCTATCTGACCACGCCCATCGTCGGCCAGGCGATGACGATGATGACCTTCGGCACCAGCGCGATATCCTCCTCGGGCCTAGCCGCGCTGGGTCTGTGTTATTCGTTCTTCGGCGACGTGCAGTCGATCTTCATGACCTCCGCCGCCCACGCCGCCCGCCTGCACAACGCGATGCGCATGAGCCGCCGAGGCCTGTGCTTGGCCATCGCCCTGGCCCTGTTGGTCGGTTTTACCGCGGCCATCATCTATGTCATCTCCATGGCCTACGAGCAGGGCGCGTCCAACTTCAACTCCTGGTTTTTCCGCGTCTCCTCCGGCGCTGGCGTGCGCTCCTTCGACGACGTAATGGCCAAGATCAAGACCCCGGCGGATTTCCACGCGCAAAAACTCAGCTTCTTCGGCATCGGCGCGGTGGCGATGTCTTTCCTCACCTTTATGCAATACCGCTTTCCCTGGTGGCCCCTCCATCCGGTGGGCCTGGCCATCTCCGCCATCTGGATGGTCCGCAATCAGGCACCGGCGATCTTTGTCGCCTGGGCCGCCAAAAGTCTGATCATGCGCTTTGGCGGCATCGAACTCTACCGCAAGGCCGCCCCCTTCTTTATGGGGCTGATCCTCGGGCACTTCTTTGGGATCGGCATATCCTTTATCGTCGATATGATCTTCTTTCCCGGCAACGGCCACCCCATTCTCCACGGTTAGCCAGGCCTGAAAAAGAAACCTATTGGATTAATCATTAGGGGGATCAAATATGACCTCAACATCGAACCAACCGCTGCAGATAGACGACGCCGATGTGCAATTTTACCGCGAACGCGGCTATTTGCTCTACCAGCACCCGCTCTTTCCCGAAGAGAAATTCAACAAACTGAAAGCCTTCTTCGAAGACCTGCTCGCCAGCCTCCCGCAAGACAAGCGGCCCGAAGCGATGGACGTCCCCCACTTCGCCCACCCCGCACTCTTCGAGTGGCTCTTGGCCGACGAAGTCCTGGACTTTGTCGAGCTATTCCTCGGGCCCGACATCGCCCTGTGGTCCAGCCACTTCCTCTGCAAGCCTTCCGGCGACGGCCAGCGCGTGCCCTGGCACGAGGATTCCGCCTATTGGGGCACTATCCTCAGCGAGCCCGAGGTGCTGACAGTCTGGCTGGCCATCGACGACTCCACCGTTGAGAACGGCTGCATGCGGGTGGTGTCGGGAACGCACCACCACGGCTTTTCCGACTACCAGCCCATCGACCATCCGGGCGAGCAGGTCTTCGACCAGGAGATCGTGTCCGACCAGGTCGACCAATCAAAGGTCGTCGACCTCGAAGTGCGGGAGGGTCAGTGCCACATCCACCACGCCCGGATGGTGCACGGTTCGAACGCCAATACCAGCAGCAAACGCCGCTGCGGCTACACCATGCGCTATATGCCGGCTACGGTGAAGTTTCTGCCCGAGGCGGGCATCAAGCTCTTTGAGGATTCTGGCGCTGGCAGCCCCCAACACGCCATTTACCTGGCCCGGGGCAAAGACCGGGCCGGCAACGACTACGCCGACCCGACGCAGCAGTTTGTAGCGGGGATTCGCTGACCCTCTAGCGGCGCGGCCTGCAGCCAGCATGCTATGCTGCGCGGTCGCGCTACGGGTCACCGAGCCGCGGCACTCACCTTGCTTCCACGACTCAATCAATCAGCGCCAGGATCAGGCGATTTACCTCACCGGGTGCTTCCATCTGTACCATATGACCGGCGCCGGCGACGACGTGCGTCGCGGCATGGGCCGCCAGCCCCTCGGCGTGGGCTGCGGGAATAATACGGTCTTCCCCACCCCAAATCACCTGTAGCGGCACTTGCACCCGACCCAGTTGGTCGCGCAGCCCAATGGCCTGACGACCGTCCGGAAAGAGTTGATCGGCGACCGTCTGCAACGCGTCTTTGACCCCGTCGAGGCCCTTGAATCTGAGCACGTCCTCGATGAGTTGGCGGGTAATCAGGGCAGGATTGCTAAAGAGCTTCTCCAGCTGCGGCTTCATCTCTCTGCGCCTCCGAGCCTGGACGAAGCCGTATAGATAGACCCCGTCAATCTCAGCCCCGAGGCCAGCGCTGCCGATCAGGGTCAGGGAGGCGGTGCGCTCGGGATGGGCGAGGGCCAAGGCGAGGGCAATGGCGCCGCCCAGCGAATGCCCGACCAGGTGCGCGCTAGCGATCTCCAGGGCAGCCATAAATTCGTCCAATGCGCCGACGAAGTCTTCCAGCGCGCCAGCTCCCACGTCCTTGGTGGACCCGCCGTGGCCGGGCAGGTCGAGGGCATAGACCCGGTGCCCTGCGGCGAGCGGCTCGTGGTTGAAGAGCCAGTTGTTGCAGT
>JAYYUU010000184.1:0-5222 GCA_036343835.1 Candidatus Latescibacterota bacterium
GCTCAACTTCTGGATCCCTTTGGTCAACGCGCCGATGGAGACCGGGGCGATGCAGGTGATTCCCGGCAGCCATCGCTGGGAGCTCCTACCGCACGAGAGAGTCGACGGCTACGACGGGGTGCGCGAGGAGAATTTGCCCGCCCACGAGGTCGTCGACTGCCCATTGCCTTTGGGCGGGGCGCTGTTGATCCAGAGTCGGACCATGCACCGCTCGGTGCCCAATACCTCGAAGGCGATCCGCTGGAGTCTGGATCTGCGCTACTGCGACTCGCGCAAACCCACCGGGCGGGCGAGCGTGCCGGGTTTTGTGGTGCGGAGCGAGGCAGCACCCGAACGAGTAGTGCGGGACTGGCGCGACTGGGCCGCGCTCTTTGAGAATGGAGAATAGGCCGCGTGATCGCCATCGACATGCCGGATAATATGCAGCGGGAGGACGGCACGGCCCGCTTCGCCTACGTCACCTTCGTGATGATGAACGACAGTTATGTGCCCGGGGCGCTATTGATGGCCTATGGCCTGCGCCGGCAGTGGACCGAGGCGGACCTGGTCTGTATGGTCACCCCCGAGATCACCGCCGACGCGCGCGAGGCGCTTTCCATCCTCTTCGACCGGGTGATCGAAGTCGAGACCGTCTACGTGCCCCACAAGCGCAGCCACGAGCGGCGCGACCGGCCCTTCTGGTTTACGCGGCAGAATGCCTTCCGGCTCGGGGCCGATGGCGATTTGGGCACGGCCTACGACAAGATCGTGGTCCTCGACGCCGATGTCTTGCCGATGAAGTGGTTCGACCACCTCTTCACGCTCGACACGCCCTCCGGGGTCATGAACGAGAGCAAGGAGCACTGCATCGAAGAGGACGAGGAGGGCCAGTATATCGTGCCCCCCCACCTCAACGCCACTACCCAATGGCGGTGGCACGAGATCTACGCGGCTTGCCCGCACGGCCAGGCCATACCGCAGGAGATAACCGACCGGGTGGCGTCCGACCCCCGCAACAATACCGGCGTCAGCGGGTCGCTCTACGTCTGGGAGCCGTCGATGCGGGAGTACCTGGATATCCGCGAGACGATCGCGAAACCCCCGGTCCTCGAATATGTCAACGACCGCTTCGACTATCCGGACATGCAGTATATGACGATGCGCTATTCGGGCCGCTGGCAGAGCGTGGATTTGCGCTTTATCGGCTTTAAGGGCTATCCGGGTTTGCCGGCGCTCTTCGGCACCCACTACGCCGGGTTTAAGCCCTGGTATTTCAACCAGCCACAGATCCTCAAGCGCTATGGCCTCTACGAGGATTTCGCCTACTGGTATCGGGAGTATCTGGCGATGGTCTGGGTGGATTACCCCGAGCTGCGACAGATCAAACGGCTCGCCCGGCTCGAGCGGGATGTACGGGAGCTGACGGGTAGCGAAATCGGCACCGTGGTCGAATCGCCCTCCAGGGCCGCAGCGTTACCTCCTCCCAAGCGTCCGCAACAGGTGGCCCGGCGCGGACAAAACCCGCCGACGCGGGGGCGGCGCGCCAAAAACAAGCGCCAGGGCGGGAAAAAGTCGCGGCGGCGAGGGTGACGGCGCGCCGTCGGTCGTTTATGTTATAGCCGGGGTACTGCTGAGCGGCTTTGCCTCTGGTGGCCTCTGGCATGGAAGTTGCAAAATGCGATCTCGGGTGGGCGACACCGCCGCAGACCCAATGTGGTTTTTGGAAAGGAGTGCGCGATGAATATACATGTGGGCAATCTGGCGAAGACCACCAAAAAGGAAGCGCTGGCCAAATTTTTCAAACCCTATGGAAAAGTGGTCGCCGCCACCATCGCCCGTGACAAAAAGAGCGGTGCTTCGCGCGGTTTCGGCTATGTGGAGATGTCGACCCGGCACGAGGGCGAAGAGGCCATAGCCCATCTCAACGACAAGGAATTCGAAGGCCAGAAGCTGCACGTCAGCGAGGCGCAGGAGTACAAGGAAAAAGTCGGGTCCGGTGGGGGCAAGGGCCGCAACCGCCTAGACCAACAGCGGGGCGGCGATTTCCAGGCGCGCGGTGGCGCGCGCAGTGGCGGCAATATGCGGCGCAGCGGGCGGCGGGGCTCCTGATCTTTCGCGATGGGCCTGGCTGTTGGTGAACGAGTAGCGCGATGGACGGCGGAGTCGCTTTACCGCAACCTGGACGTGGTCTATGACCGCGATCCGCCAAACGCTATGCCGCAACCTGCGCGCTCTGGGCGTCGAGCCGGGCGATATTCTCTTTATCCATTCCTCTTTCAAAAGTCTGGGTCCGATAAGCGGTGGAGCCGGGACCGTAGTGCGGGCTTTGGAGGACGCGGTCGGACCGGATGGCCTGGTGCTGATGCCCTCGTTCCACCTCGTGCCGAAGGACAAGGAGCAACGCGCGGCCAACTGGGATCGGGCGACGACGCCTTCCACCGTCGGTTGGCTCAGCGAATACTTTCGCCGGATGCCGGGCACAGTGCGCTCGGACCACTACTCGCACTCGGTGGCAGCCCGGGGCCGGCGGGCGGCGGATTTTACGGCGGGGCATTTAAGCGCTGCGGGTTTTCCCTCGCCCTGGGATCGCGCGCCATGGGGCAAGACCTACGGTTTTAACTCGCCGATGTACCGGGCCTACTCTGCCGCCGGCAAATTGCTGATGCTGGGCGTCGACTACGAGACGTCCACCTATGCCCATCTGGTCGAAACCCTCTACTGGCAGCGCCGCCGGGGCTCGGACCCGCAAGCCCCTTATTCCGGTCTGAAGCGACCGGCACTGGGCGCGTTCTGGGACGAGACGGGGATTTTGAATCGCGGCGTGCTGGGCCAGGCAGACGGTCGTCTCTTCGGTATCCGCCCCTACGTCGATGCACTGCTCAACGAAGTAGACCGCAACCCGGATCCCTATCTATGAAGGTCATCACCATTCTCTGCGACACGCTGCGCCGCGACCACGTCGGTGCCTATACCGGCGGCGCACCGCTAGATCAGTGCTGGAGCAAAGAAGCTCCTGCGTGGTCGGTGCAGACCCCCAATATGGACCGGCTGATCGCGCGCGGCACAGTTTTCGACAATGCCTATATCGGCTCGACACCCTGTATGCCGGCCCGGCGCGATATCTACACCGGGCGACTGGAATTTCTCGAGCGGGGCTGGGGGCCTTTGGAGGAAGAAGACCGCGATCTGCCGCGCCAGGTCTCGGGCCCGCCCAATCGCTCGGTGCAGTGGATGATGGAACAGGGCCACCGGGTGAGTTGTCTGCTGACCGACCATTTCCACCTGTGGGAGCAGGGCTCGGGCAATTATCACATGGGTTATACGGGTTTTGAGTTTGTGCGCGGCATCGAGTCCGACGCGCTCTATACCGACCCCGTCGACTTCCCCTGTCCCGAGGGCGACCGCCTAGGCAAGAACGAGCGCCACTGGCGCAATGTGCATTTTATCCGCCAGCGCGATGAGGATTATTTCTGCGCCCAGGTCTGCCGCAAGGCCGCCGACTGGCTCGAGCGCAATCAAACGCACGAAGATTTTTACCTGCACCTGGATATCTTCGATCCGCACGAGCCATGGGACCCGCCCGAGGATCTCTTAAAGGAATTCGACCCCAGGGGTTATGCGGTCGAGGGCTTGCGGGCGGCGGCTCCTTATGCACCGTGGCGGGATCATTACACGGAGGAGCAGTTCGACAATATGCGTGCGCGCTACGCGGCCAAAGTGGTCTTTTTAGACCGCTGGCTGGGAGTGCTCTTCGACAAGCTGGACGAGCTCGATTTGTGGCGGGACACGCTGCTGGTCTTTACCACCGACCACGGCACCTGGAATGGCGACCACGGCCGGATGGGCAAGCTGGGCACCCACCAGCACGATGGCTGCGCCCACATTCCCTTTATTATGTGCCATCCCGAGCTGGGGCACGGCGAGCGACGGGAACAACTGGTCCAGTTGATAGACCTTTACCCGACAGTGCTCGCGGCGGTGGGTCGGCCGCTGCCCGAAATGGACCGGCCGCTGCACGGGGTAAATCTCCTGCCGTTGCTCGCAGATCGATCCGCGCCGACGCGCGAGTGCGCGCTGATGGGCATGTTCGGCAAGAGCGTATCGATCACCGACGGGGCGTGGACCCTGCACCAGTCGCCGGTGGCCAAAAACCAGCCCCTCTACTGGTATGGCTACCACCTGGCGCGTTTTATCGGCTACGAGCTGGGCCCTTATGCCGCTGGCCGCCGGGCAGTGGCCGATGGCGCGACCTGGCCGGATGCTACTGCGCTGCACGACAAGGGGGAAGATCCCAACGAACTGGTGGATCTGGCCGCGGAGCAGCCGGAGCAACTGGCGAAGATGCAGGGCAAGTTGCGCGAAGAACTGATCCGATTACAGGCGCCGTCCGAGCAGTTGCAACGGCTCGGGCTGGTCTGAAGTTTTTGCCAGCATGGAAACGAGCATCCGCATTCTCCAGGGCACGGCGATTCAGCTGGACCAACTCGCAGACGAGTGGCGGTCTCGTGCCAATTGTCCTGGTTCTCGGTCAGGACCCTGTAGCGATAGGTCCCTCCGTCGCGATCCATCGTATCCACGAAGTGGTCGACCTTCGGCCCTACGCGGCCAATCTCCTCGTACCAAGCCCCATCTCTGCTGCGGTAGATCCGATAGCCTTCCACCCCCCGGCGGGATTGAACTCCATAATTGTATAGACCGCACGCTCTAGCGCAAGAGCATGATCTTGCGCACCTGGGCGAAGCCCCTGGCCTCGAGTCGCACCAGGTAGACGCCGCTGGCCACAGACCGCCCATCCCGATCCTGCCCATCCCAGACCAGCTGATGGAATCCCGGCCGGAATAGCCGCAAGTCCCAGCGCCGTAGGGTTTGGCCCAGGGCGTTGTAGATCACCAATGCAGACTTTTCCGCCCCTTTCGCTGGAATCGCCAGGGGAATGACCGTCGTCGGGTTAAAGGGGTTGGGGTAATTGGCGTAGAGCGCGTAGACCCGGGGCACGATCCGCGCCGCCCCAGTGCGCTCGAGCCTGAGCGCCCGGCCGCGCCCGGCGCCGACAAACCCCTCTTCGACCCGCAGGTCCACCTCGCGCGGCGGTCCCATAAATTCGAAGAGCAGGGTCACCTCCCACCTGGCGCCGAGATCGGCCGCCGGCTATCGCCCGCGCAGATGCTCGCCGATCGCCAACAAGCCCTCCTCCGCCCGCGCCAGGCGCAGACTGGCCCCCGCCCCACCCAGCGGCCGTCGAA
>JAYYUU010000185.1:0-6471 GCA_036343835.1 Candidatus Latescibacterota bacterium
CCAGTTGTGTGGTGTTATTCGCCAAAAATCCAGAGCCCGGCAAAGTCAAAACAAGGCTACAGAGCCACTTAAGTGCCGCTGCGGCGGCCCGTCTCTATCGGGCATTTCTACTCGATTGCACCGAGGAGTTAAAGGCGGCAAAAGCCGAGGTCAAAGCCATCGCCTATGCTCCGGCCGATGCCGAAGAGGCGCTGCGCGTTTTGCTGGATGAGATGGATGATTTTGCCTACGTAGCCCAGCCAGAAGCCGATTTGGGTGGGCGAATGGAAGCGCTGGTGCAGTGGGGTTTTGCCCAGGGGGCCGAGCGGGTGGTGCTCCTCGGTTCGGATAGCCCCTCTCTGCCCGCCGAATATATCGACCGGGCACTGGATCTATTGCGGGAGCGAGAAGTGGTGTTGGGGCCGAGTACGGATGGGGGCTATTATCTGGTCGGTCGGCAAAGGGGGGAAAGTCGAATTTTCGCCGACGTGGCGTGGAGTACCGGGGAGGTCCTCAGGCAGTCACTGGAGCGGTTGGGGGCGCAGAGTCTGGGGCTTTTAGCGCCCTGGTATGATGTAGATACGCCGGCTGAGGCGGGTTTTCTCAAAGTGCATTTGGAGGCCCTGGCGCGGGCGGGGAGCGATTGGGGGCGGCACAGTCTGGAGGTGTTGCGGACATTGGACTTGCCGTCGCCTTCCTGATGGCCGCTCATGGTCTCTTGCCTTTTCTGAACAACTCTTCCCATTCATCCACCTCGCGTTTGTCGAGCCGAAGGTCGGATTCGCTGCCGTCGCTTTTGCGGGTCGGTTTGGGCTCGGACTCAGCCGGCTGTGTGGCGAAGATCCGCTCCCATTCGGCGAGATCCTCCAGGGCTACGCGTCTGGCCTCCGCTTCGGGGTCGGCTGGGGTCGGCTGTTTTTGGATGGGTGCCTCTAGCTCGTCGAGGAAGTCTTCAGAACGGGTCGAGCGGATTTTGTGGCGCGCGGCGAAATGGCGGATCTCGCGGTCGGAGCTGATGACCCGGAGCCATTTGGCCCCGTGCTTGTCCTGGGCCGCGCGCATGATCAGGTCGTCGGCCTTTTCGGGGGCGCGCGAGAATTCGAATTCGATATCCCCGTAGCGTCCTTGCGTCGCGTGCTGGATGTCGCCGGGAGCTGCATCGCCATGCGATGCGCCCATCGCCGATACGCCGTCGTAGTAGAGGGTGATTTTCACCTCGGCGCGGCGGCCATAGGCGTCGAGGGTCTGCTGCAGGGAGAGGCGGGCTTGTTCGAGGGTGTCGTCCGGGGCCTGGAATAACTGGCTCGATTTGATCAGGTTGTAGCCGTCGACCAGCAAGTGTTCTCGTTTTGTGGCCACTGGGTGGGTTTCCTTATTCGCCGAGTTGGATGCCCCGGGCGTTGAGCCGATAGGAGGCCACGCTGCTCTTGGCGAAAGCCGCGTCCTTGCGCAGCTTGTTGAGCTTTTCGCGCAGCGCGGCGGTCTGGCCGTCCTTGGCGATGAACAGGGCGAAGCCGCCGCCGCCGGCGCCGGTGATCATCCTGCCCTCGGTCAGGTCGGCGATCTGCGGGTTCTCGAAGAGATGCTGTAGCGCCGCATTGGTGGCGTCGGGGTCGAGGGTGCAGCGCAATTGCCAGTAGCGGTCGAATAACGCCCCGAGGGTGGGGTAGTCGCCCCCGCATAGTGCCGCGACTATCTGGTCGTGTATCGCCAGCGACTCGCGGATGGCCGCGTAGCGCTCGCGGTCCCTGGAGAGATAGGCATCGAGGACGACATTGAGCCCGCGGGTCGCAGCGCGCGACATGCCGGTGTCGAAGAGGACGACGCGCTCGGTGAACTGATCCTCGTCTACTTCGGTGAGGAATTTGCGCTCGGGGGCGGGCAGGCCGTCGGTCGGCGGCGCGTAGAAATCCTTGATCGCCGAGGAGCCGCCGCTGGCGCCGCGTGCATCCTGCCAGCCGCTGTTGAGGCCGAGGTTTTGCTCGAGCAGGAGGCTGTTGTCGTAGAGGCCCGGGTATTCGGATTCGGGGGTCGCGTAGGGGTGGTCGGAGAGGCGGTAGAGCATTTTGAGGATCGCGGCGGAGAGGATACTACTGGTCCCGAGACCGGATCCTTGCAGGACCTTGCTACTGGTGGTCAGCTCCAGGCCGCCGCCGCCGGTAAAGGCGGCGATATCCTCGATGATGTCCTGCGAGCCGGAGCGGATAATGCCGGCGTGGACCAGGCTTTGTTTGACCAGGCGCAGGGCCTCATCGCCGCCGCGGCGATAGGCGAAGAATAGCTCGCTCATCGTCTGGGCGTCACCGCGCTTGCTGGCTTCGAAGTCGGCCTTGAAATCCATCGACAGCGAGCGCAGGATCAGTTTGGGCTCGGCGAGTCGGCGGGCGGTGACGGTTAGGGGCGGGGTGGCGTCCTTTTCACCTTCCCGCTGCAGGTCGATGGCGATATTGAGCGTTTTGCCACCCTGTTCCTTGCTGCGCAGATGGTTGTCCGAGGCATTGGCGCTGGAGATGCCCAGGCGCAGGGGCGCCTCGATGCTGAAGACGCATTCGCGATCGGCTTCGCGCATCGGCGGCGCTTCCTTGCGGCCGTCGCCGAGTGCGGTTAGACAACGGCGCAGGTCGATGCGCTGCAACTGGTTGATACGCGCCTCGTAGGCCGCGGCGAGTTGGTCGACCTGCTTGTCCTCTTTGAGCTTGAAAATTTTATTGCCGTCGATGCAACAGGGCGGGGGTGAGCGTCGGCGCCAAGCCTTGGGGTCTAAGGCGAGGGTCTGGTAGATATCGGCCATCAGGCGCGCAACGCGCATGCCCCGCAGGCAGCGGGCCTCGTGCTTTTCCAGATAGGCATTGAGGTGTTTGAGTATCTGGTAGAGCACCTTGGGGGACTCGGGGGGCAAGAGCCGCAAAAGCTCGCGGTGATCTAGGTCGGTGAGTCCATCGACTAGCTCGACGGCCAAACGCGGCAGTTCCTTTTCAACCGCGTCGCCAAATAACTCGGCCCATTCCCGGGGCGTCGTCGCGGCGCAGAGATGGTCGATGGCAGCGGGGGTTTCGAGCCGGGACAGCAGCGCCTGGTTGAAGAGCAGGTGGCGCAGGAAGAGGTGTTTTTCCTCGCGCTTGCCCTTGCCGGATCGCGCTGCGTCCAAGATGCCGTCGACAAGCGTCTGGACCTCGTGCAAATCGGTGGCCTGCTTGAGGTGTTTGAGGAATTCTTCCATGCGCTATACGGTACGGGAATGGGCGTTCAGGCGGTTTGTTGTAGGAAGGAGATCGAGGCGCTTTTGATCTTGGAGGAGGTTAGGTAGCTGAGTTTGAAGAAGGTCTTGAAGTCGATGAGCTCCCACAAATACTCGGAGATATCGAGGCGACTGAGCACGTCGACGAGATCCTCGAAGACGTCTTGGCGGATGGTCTCATCGACGGCCTCGTCCATGCTCAAGCTCGACTTGTCCTTGACTCCCCTATCGATGCGCGCGAAGAGCTGTGGGAAGGGGTGCTGCTCTCCCGTGGCCGGATAGGGGAAGATGCAGTTGGCCGCCAGATTGGCGAGAGCTACGAGTTTGAGGATCGGTGGTGATTGCTCGTGGATATTGTGGTGGTGGCCGATAACTTGCTCGATGCCAGGGTCCATTTCCCACTTCTCGGCCAGGCGCGAGCCGATGACCTGGTGGTCCATATCCTTCATCAGGAAGCGCTCGACTTCGAGGACGGATTTGGCCCAGAGCCTGTCCTCGTTTTTGGCCTCCTCGGCTTCGGAGTCGATTAGCGCCTTGACCAGCTTGAGCGAATCCTCGAGGCACATGAGCATCGTGACCTTGCCGATGTCGTGCAGAAGCCCCGAGGTGAAAGGGTCGTCCTTGGCGTCGAGGTCGAAGGCCTCCCAGAGGCGCACCGACTCAATGCTCTTGATATCCTCCTCCTCGAACTGATAGCGCTCAAACTCGGTTTTCTGCTGCGAGGTCTGGACCGCGGGGTCGGCCGGTAGCGAAAAGAGCTTGGCGTAGAAGGCGGTGGCCAGCGAGTGGCGCCAGAACTGGTCGATGGTGTTTTTGGCGGTCTTCTGGAAGATCTGGCGGATCTGGCAGGCGGTGACGATCTCGCGGATGGTCTTGGCGCTGGCCAGGACCACGGCTTTGTCGATTTCCTCCACCCGCGAGCGTAAGCCGTAGCGGGCGGAGTTGAGGATGCGGAGGATGACGGTCTTGGTCGGGACATCGGGGTCGATGGCTTCGGCCCACTTCTTGGGCGGGTCCATATCGTCGAGTCGGGCGACCTTGCGCTGGGTTTCGGGCAGGGAGGGGAATTTGTTGACCGCGTCGAGGCGCTGGTCGACCATCTGGGCTCGTTCCTCGGGGGACATCGACTCGAGATCGGCGCTGGGCGAGATCCCGGAGAGCACGTAGTCCTGGACGATGGGCTTGAAGAATTCCCCGGTGGCCTTCTGGATCATGGTGACGATGACCCCGAGATGCTCTAAGTTTTTATGGTTTTGCTGGATATTGGTCGGGTTGGTTCCCAGGGGGTTGATCTGGGGATCGATGACCATGACGATATGGGCTTTTCTGGAGAACATCCGCGCCACGGTTATCGCATTGCCCTCCAACCCGGGGCCGATCAGGATCATCTTGACCGAGTCGAGGTATTTGCGCAGGGCCAGAGCCACGTCGAAACTCTCGTTACAGACCACATATTGGATGCGGTCTTCCGCGTTGAGCAGATTGTTCTCGGCCCGGAGTTGCTGCAACAGGGCGACCAGATGGTGTTTGGGCTGGATTTTGTCGCCGATGACGATCAGCGGGTTGCCGCCGTCCTGGCCTGAGTCCTCGGTCAACTAAACTTCTCCAGATGGGGAAAATATCCCGGGTATCGACGCCGGGAAGACCTTTCGGAGCCTAAGAAAATATACCCACTCTGTAATTAAATCAAATGCGTAAGCACATTGCGTAAGCACATAATTATAAATAAAAAGCAGGGGCCTGTAAAACAGGTCCCTGCAAGGTGGGCAAGCGGTGAAAAGTGGGCTGCGACGCCTCAGGCCATGGCGGACATCAGCTCTGCTTCTTCCTCGTGATTGGCCTGATCACCGGATTCTTTGAAGGCCTTCATTTCGCCGTATTCGTGGAGCTTGTTGCGCAGTGTGCGGGTACTGATCCCGAGCATGACAGCGGCCTCGGTGCGATTGCCCTTGTGAGATTCGAGAGTTTTCATAATCAGGCGGCGCTCCATTTCGTGGACGGTCATGCCGATTTGGATCCCGCCGTCGTCGCGGCCCTGGGGTCCCGCAGTCAACCGCTGGGGGTAGTCGCTGGGCAAAAGCACTTCGCCCTGGGTGACGACCACCGCGCGTTCGGTGTAGTTTTACAATTCGCGGATATTGCCCGGCCAGTCGTACTGCATCAGCGCGTCGAGGGCCTCGTCTGTCACGCCGGCGATGGACTTGCCATTCTCCTCGTTGTATTTGGCGACGAAATTCTGCACCAGAGCCAGGATGTCCTCCTTGCGCTCGCGCAGGGGGGGCAGGCCCATCTCGATGACATTGAGGCGGTAGTAGAGGTCCTCGCGGAAGTTGCCGGCTTCGACTTCTTTTTGTAGGTCGCGGTTGGTGGTGGCGACGATGCGCACGTCGACCTTGATCGTTTGGGTCGAGCCGAGCCGTTCGAACTCGCGCTCCTGCAAGACGCGCAATAGCTTGGCCTGCAGCGCGGGGTCGATTTCGCTGATCTCATCGAGCAGCAGTGTGCCGCCATCGGCTATTTCGAAGCGGCCGCGGGTCTGCTTGTGGGCGCCGGTGAAGGCCCCCTTCTCGTGGCCGAAGAGCTCGCTCTCCATCAAGTCCTTGGGCAGGGCGGCGCAGTTGAGGCGGACAAAGGGCGCGGTGCGCCGCGCGCTATTGTAGTGCAGGGCGCGGGCGACCAGTTCCTTGCCGGTGCCCGATTCGCCAGTAATCAGCACGGTGGCGCGGCTGTCGGCGACGGTGTCGATCAGATCGAAGACTTGCTCCATATTGTGCGCTTTGCCAATCATGTTGTTAAAGCTGTATTTGTCCTTCAATTCGGAGCGCAGGCGCTTGTTCTCGCGCTCGGAGTCCTGGTATTTGAGCGCGCGCTCGACGACCAGTTCGATCTCGGCGGGGTCGGCTGAACCCTTCTGTATATAGTCGATGGCGCCTTTCTGCATGGCCTCGACAGCGTTGTCGACCGAGCCGAAGGCGGTCATCATGATGACGTGGATGTCGGGGTATTTGCCGTGCGCCGCTTCCAAGAACTCGATGCCGTCCATGCCGGGCATCTTGATATCGGAGAGGATGAGATCGAAGTCGGCCTCGTCGAGCTTGACCAGGGCGGCCTTTCCATCGGCAGCGGTATCGACCTCATAACCCCTGCGGCGGAGGATCTCCTCGGTGGATTCGCGGACGTAGGAATCGTCGTCGACGACCAGGATGTGTTTGCTAGTAGCCATGTTGTCTTCCTTCGTTGGTTATTGGGGCAAT
>JAYYUU010000186.1:0-10016 GCA_036343835.1 Candidatus Latescibacterota bacterium
TGCCGACCTCGTCGATGGGCGCGACCTTGAGCGTGGCGCCCTTTTCTTCGCAGAGCATATGCCAGGGGACGATATTGGAGTGGTGCTCGATGTGGGAGACGATGATCTCGTCGCCCGCGCCCACCTGTGGCCGGCCATAGCTGTGGGCTAGCAGGTTGATCGCCTCGGTGGTGCCGCGGACAAAGACGATCTCGCCGCTTTCGCGGGTGTTGAGGAACTGGCCGATCCGCCCGCGGGCTCGCTCGTAGGCGAAGGTCGCCTGCTGGCTGAGGAAGTGGACGCCGCGGTGGATATTGGCGTTTTCGGCAGCGTAGTAACGCTGTAGCGCATAGATGACGGTCAGCGGCTTCTGGGTGGTGGCGGCGTTGTCGAAGTAGACCAGTTCCTTGTCGCGGATCTTCTCGTCGAGCACGGGGAAGTCGCGGCGGATCTTTGCAACGTCTAAGGATGCCAAGGCAGGGCGTTCGGCCAGGGCGGTCATGGGGCGACTCCGGCGGCTCGTTCCAGCCGGTGGGTGACCAGGTGGTCAAGTTCGTCGCGTAGCGCGTCGACCCGCACGCGGTCGAGGACCTCGCCGGCGAAGGCCCGGGTTAGCACGCGGACGGCTTCGCGGTGGCCGATGCCGCGGGAGCGCAGGTAGAAGATGGCGTCCTGGTCGAGCTGGCCGATGGTGGCACCGTGCGAGCACTTGACGTCGTCGGCGTAGATCTCGAGCTGGGGCTTGGTGTCGATCCTTGCCGTCTGCGAGAGCAGGAGATTCTGGTTGGTCTGGTAGGCGTCGGTCTTTTGCGCGGCCTGGTGCACGTGGATCTTGCCGCGGAAGACACCCCTGGCCTCGCCGCCGAGAATGCCCTTGTAGAATTCGTGGCTCTGGCAGTGGGGCTGGGCGTGCTCGATGAGGGTGTGGTTGTCGACGTGCTGGTTGCCGTCTTCGACGTAGAGGCCATTGAGGGTCGAGTCGACACCTTCGCCCACGAGGGCGGTGTGCACGTGGTTGCGGGTCAGGCGCCCGCCCAGGGTGATGGAGGTCGAGCGGAATTGGGCGGCGCGCTCCTCGCGCACGTGGGTAGCCGAGATGTGGAAGGCGGTGGGTGCTTCGCGCTGGACGCGGTAGTGGTCGAGCGCGGCGTTCTCGCCGACGAAAATTTCGCTGACGCCATTGGTCAGGTATACTTCGGTCCCCAGGCCGGCGTAGCTCTCGATTAGGGTCGCCTCTGCATGGGCTTCGGCGACGATGAGGACGCGCGGGTGGGAGACGGTATTGGGGCAGGTGACGGTGGAGAGAAAGAGCAGGTGCACGGGCTTGTCGACGACCGTTCCTCGGGGCAGGTGGACGAAGGCGCCGTCCTGCACGAAGGAGGTGTTGAGCGCGGTGAAAGCCTCGCCCTCGGTCACAGCGGCCTGGCCAAGATGCGCGGTGACCAGGTCGGTGTCTTCGGCGAGGGCGGCGCGCAGGCTCTTGACCAGCACGCCCTCGGGCAGCTCGTCGAGTTGCGAAAGTCCGGGGGCAAAGTGGCCGTCGACGAAGACCAGGCTTTCGAGTCCGTAGCAGAAGGTGGCGATATCCGCTGCTGCGGGCTCTTTAGTCGCCGCGGCCAGCTCGAAGTCGATCCGGGTCAGCGGCACGACGCTGGTGAAGCCCCACTCCTCGTCTTTGGTGGTGGGAAAACCGGCGGCTCTGAAGCGCTCGATACTCGTGCGCCGCAGCTGGTGTACGGGGCTCTGGGTCTCGCCGTTGAGACTTTGCTCGAAGGCTTCGAAGCGGGACGGGTACCAGTCGGTGCCGCTCATAGCGCCTGCTCCAGGCTTTCGTCCTTGATCCAGTCGTAGCCCTTTTCCTCCAGCTCCAACGCCAGTTCCTTGCCGCCCGACTCGGCGATGCGACCCTGGTAGAGCACGTGCACGTAGTCGGGGATGATATAGTTGAGCAGGCGCTGGTAGTGGGTGACGACGACGACGGCCTTGTCGGGGGCGTGGAGCTTGTTGACGCCGTTGGCGACGATCCGCAGCGCGTCGATGTCGAGGCCCGAATCGGTCTCGTCGAGGATCGAGAGCTTTGGTTCTAACACGGCCATCTGCAAGATCTCGTTGCGCTTCTTCTCGCCGCCGGAAAAGCCCTCGTTGACCGGCCGCTTGAGGAAGCTCTCGTCCATTTCTACCAGCGCGAGCTTTTCGCGGATCAGGTCTAGGAAGTCCATCGCGTCCACCGCCTCCTCCCCGCGGTGCTTGCGAATCTCGTTGTAGCTTGTGCGCAGGAAGTAGGTGGAGTTGACGCCGGGAATTTCCACCGGGTACTGGAAGGCGAGGAAAAGGCCTGCGCGCGCCCTTTGCTCCGGGTCCATGTCGAGCAGGTCCTGGCCATCAAAGGTGGCTTCGCCGCTGACCTCGTAGCCCTCGCGGCCGGCCAGGACCTGGGCGAGGGTGCTCTTGCCCGAGCCGTTAGGGCCCATGATGGCGTGGACTTCGCCGGCGTTGACCTCGAGGTCGATACCTTTGAGGATTTCGATATCTTCGACGCTGGCGTACAGATTTCCGATTTTGAGCATGTAATTAAGTCCTTTATCTGTAGAAATTAGCTTTAACCGACGCTGCCTTCGAGGCTGATGCCCAAAAGCTTCTTCGCCTCGACGGCGAATTCCATCGGCAACTCGGCCAGGACTTCCCTGCAGAAGCCGTTGACGATCATCGAGACCGCGTCCTCGGTGGAGATACCGCGCTGGTTGCAGTAGAAGATCTGATCCTCGCCGATTTTGGAGGTCGAGGCCTCGTGCTCGACGTGGGCGGACGGGTTGCGCACCTCTATATAGGGAAAGGTGTGGGCGCCGCACTGGTCGCCGATGAGCATCGAGTCGCACTGGGTGAAGTTGCGGGCATTGTGCGCGTTCTTCATCACCTTGACCCCGCCGCGATAAGTGTTCTGGCCGCGCTGGGCGGAGATGCCTTTGGAGATGATGGTGCTGCGGGTGTTGTTGCCGATGTGGAACATCTTGGCGCCGGTGTCGGCCTGCTGGCGTTTGGAGGTGACGGCCACCGAGTAGAATTCGCCGACCGAATTGTCGCCCTGGAGGATGCAGCTGGGGTATTTCCAGGTGATCGCCGAGCCGGTCTCGACCTGGGTCCAGGAGATCTTGGAGTTCGCGCCACGACAGGCACCGCGCTTGGTGACGAAGTTGTAAATACCGCCGACGCCCTCTTCGTTGCCAGGGTACCAGTTCTGCACAGTGGAGTATTTGATCTGGGCGTCGTCGAGGGCGATGAGTTCGACGACGGCGGCGTGGAGCTGGTTTTCGTCGCGTACAGGAGCAGTACAACCTTCGAGATATGATACATATGACCCTGCGTCGGCGATGATCAACGTGCGCTCGAATTGCCCGGTATTGGCGGCGTTGATGCGGAAATAGGTCGAGAGCTCCATCGGGCAGCGCACGCCCTTGGGCACGTAGACGAAGGACCCGTCGGTGAAGACGGCCGAGTTGAGGGTGGCGTAGAAGTTATCGGTATAGGGGACGACGGAGCCCAGATACTTCTGTATCAGTTCGGGATGATCCTGCACGGCTTCGGAGAAGGAGCAGAAGATGATGCCCAGCTCGGCGAGCTTGTCCTTGAAGGTGGTGGCCACCGAGACGCTGTCGAAGACGGCATCGACGGCAACGCCGGAGAGCATTTTCTGCTCTTCGAGCGGGATGCCGAGCTTCTCGTAGGTGGCCAGGATCTCGGGATCGACCTCGTCGAGGCTGTCGAGTTGTTTCGATTTGGGCGCCGAGTAGTAGACGATGTCCTGGTAGTTGATGTCCGGATAGTCCACCATGGCCCAGCGCTGGCTCTCCTGCTGCCGGGTTGGGTCTTCCATTTTGAGCCAGTGGCGATAGGCTTTGAGCCGCCACTCGAGCATGAACTCGGGCTCGTCTTTTTTGGCCGAGATAAAGCGGATGATCTCTTCGTTGAGACCCGGGGGGGCCGAGTCGGCCTCGATATCGGTGACGAAGCCCCACTCGTAGTCGCGGTTGGCGAATTCCTCGAGGACTTCGGTTTCGTCTTCGCTCTTGGTAACAATCGATCCGCTCATGTTCACTCCCTCGCAAGGTGCTGATGGCGGCTAATCCGGACAAAAAAGTCAAGATTGGGACGTCAAAAAAAACGGCTGCGCATCGCCGTTAGACTATAGAAGTTAGGAATCTGGAAAAAAAAGTCAAGATTCCAACAAAATAAAAAGGCGATGGGCATTTAGCCTATTTTCTTGCGCTGGACCAAATAGCGCGACAACGCCGCGTCGAAAGGGGTCGCGGTATCGAATAGGGCGTAGTCGATGCGGGCTTCGGCGCAGCCCAATTGGTAGGTCTGGATCAGTTCGTCCATCAGTTCGCGATACTCGTGGTGGATGTGTCGGGGCTGGGTGGTGAGGGTTTCTTCGGGGTTTTCGAGGTCGTAGAAGCGGGTCTCGTCGCGGAAGTCGAGGTCCCTTTCGCGGGGGTCGAGCAGGTGGAAGACGACGACTTCGTGCCCGAGGTGGCGGAAGTGGCGCAGGCCCTTGAGGACTGCGTCGGGTTCGTCGAGCAGATCCGAAAGCACGATGACCAGCCCGCGGCGCGAAATGCGTTCGGCCAGGTCGTGGAAGACCGGGGCCATGCGCGTATCGCTCTGCGGCCGGGCCTGGTCGATGGTCTTGAGCAAAACTTGCAGGTGGCTCTGTACCGAGTGCGGCGGCACATAGGTCTCGATCTGATGGTGGTAGAGCAGAAGCCCGACGGCGTCGCGCTGTTTGAGCATCAAATACGACAGCGCGGCGGCCAGCGAGGTCGCGTAGCGGAATTTGCTTATGGGCGCGCCGGCTTTAAAGTCCATCGAGCTGGAGATGTCGAGCAATAGATAGGCCTTGAGGTTGGTCTCTTCCTCGTACTGTTTGACGTAGAGGCGGTCGGTTTTGGCGTAGGCCTTCCAGTCGAGGTCGCGCAGCGGGTCGCCGGGCATATAGGGCCGGTGTTCGGAAAATTCGACCGAGAAGCCGTGGTAGGGGCTGCGGTGCAACCCGGTGATAAAGCCCTCGACGACCAGGCGTGCGACCAGATCGAGGCGCGAAATCCGCGAGATGGTCTCGGGGTCGAGATAGGAGGCGGTTTCGCTCAACTCAGGATTCCGGCTCGACATCGGTGAGCAGGCGGTCGATCAGGCCGGAGGCGTTGATATTTTGCGCCTCGGCGTGGAAGTTGACGACGATGCGGTGGCGCATCACGGGTCGGGCTACGGCCTGGATATCCTCGATGGCGACGGAGTGGCGGCCGGCGAGGATAGCCCGGGCCTTGGCGGCGAGGACCAGGTATTGCGAGGCGCGCGGGCCGGCGCCCCAGTTGACCATTTCGCGGACGTAGTCGGGGGCTTTGTCGTCGGTGGGTCGGGAGGCGCGGACAAGTTCGACGGCGTAGCGGATGCAGTGGTCGGCCACTGGTACGCGGCGCACCAGTTCCTGTAGCTCGACGATGCGCTGGGCATCGACGACTTTTGCAACCTCGGCTTTTTCAACGCTGGTCGTCTGGCGGACGATCTCCTCTTCTTCGTTTTGGTCGGGATAGTCGATCCACAATTCGAAGATAAAGCGGTCGAGCTGGGCTTCGGGCAGGGGGTAGGTGCCTTCCTGCTCGATGGGGTTTTGGGTGGCGAGCACGAAGAAGGGCTCGTCGAGGGTCATGGTTTCGCCGCCGGCGGTGACGGCGTGTTCCTGCATGGCCTGGAGCAGGGCGGCCTGGGTTTTGGGGGGCGTGCGGTTTATTTCGTCGGCTAAGATGACGTTGGCGAAGAGGGGGCCGCGGATAAAGCGGAAGGCCTTGTGTCCGGTTTCGGCGTCCTCTTCGAGGACTTCGGTGCCGGTGATGTCGGAGGGCATCAGATCGGGGGTGAACTGGATGCGGCCGAAGGAGAGGTCGAGGGTGCGCGCCAGGGTCTGGATGAGCGTGGTTTTGGCCAATCCGGGGACTCCGACTAGGAGGCAGTGGCCGCCGGAGAGCAGGGCGATGAGCAACTCTTCGACTATTTGTTTCTGGCCGATGACGACTTTGCCGACTTCGGCGTAGATCTGGTCTCTGATTTCGCTGAGTTGGGCTACGGCCTCGACGTCCGACATGTACTTCCTTTCACATTCGATGGATTTTGGGCTGACACAAGATAGATGAGGATGGGGGATTTCGCCAGATGAGCTGGGGATACCCTCACGCAGCCCTCCGATAATTTTGCACCTTACGCTAGAAAGATAAAAAACCGAAGGGCCTATCCTTGTGGGTTGGGTAAACCTGCCAGGGCCTTTTGCAAATCCTCCGGCGACTGAACGTGGACCGTCTGCAGCCCGGCTTCTTCAGCGCCGACGATATTTTCCCGGGTGTCGTCGAAAAACAGGATGTTTTCGTGGGCTACGCCGAGGTCTGAGGCGATGGCGTCGAAGGCTTTTCGTTCGGGTTTGCGCAGGCCGAGGTCGGAGGAGATAAAGACTTTGTCGAAGACCTGGAAGACCGCCGGATAGCCGGTTTTCCAGGCGGCGAGGTGCGTGGGGTTGGTGTTGGTGAAGGCGTAGCAGGGGAAGTGGGCGCGAGCTTTACTTATCGCCTTCAGCACGGCGGGGATATCGGCGACGAAGACGGCGTTCCACCCGGCGGCGATCTCGTCGTCGCTGCCGTCGAGTTGCAGCGTGTTCCGCAGATGGGCGAAGTACGCTGCGCCATCGATCTCGCCGCGCTCGTGTCGCTGGTAGGCTTCATCGAAGTGGAAGGTGGATTTCAATTCAGCAAAAGAGAGGGAGGATATCCCTTCCCAACGGCGCAAGACGCGGTCGAAATCGATTTCGATTACTACGCCGCCGAGGTCGAACAACAGCGCTTCTACTGGTGCTCGACCGGAGTTATTGCTTGCTATCGCCTGTTCCAGATTTCCTCTGCAATATTCCGGTTAATACCCGCCTGACGCCAGATTGAGCTCAATGTGTTCTGGAGAATGCTGCGTCTTCCAAGCCATCAAACACCTCTTTTTTACTCTTGCCACACGAAGCAATGTCCAATTCGACGCACAGCGAGGCATACTGCTTGCCCTCTTTTTTATCAGACAGGTAAGTGGTTTCATGGCATATCCCTTTCCCCATCGAAAATACCGTCTTTGCGACGGTAATTCAACTGCTCAAGTCTTGCGTTCCTTCTTCTTCGCCGCCGGGAAGAGCACATTGTTCAAAATCAGCCGGTAGCCGGGCGAGTTGGGGTACAGGGCGAGGTTGGTCGGCGGGTCGTGGACGTGGTGCTTGTGGTCTTCGGGGTCGTGGCCGGCGTAGAAGGTGAAGGTGCCCTTGCCGGCGCGACCGTGGATATATTTGACATTTTGGGTGCCCTCCTCCTGGCCGAGGAGGATCACTGAATCCTTGATTAAAGCTTTGCGGAAGGCGGTGGTCTGGCCCAAGAAGCCGTCGACGATATTGGTGTGGCACTGGGTGAGCATCGTCGGGACGGGATCGTATTTGGCCGAGAATTCGAAGAGGGTGAAATACTCGGCCTCGGCGGTGCGGATCTGGCGCACGTCGGTGGGGGTGGTGTCGATGTCGGAGAATTCGTAGACCAGGGGGTTGTTTTCGAGCTGGAAATCCTCAAAGGCGACAGTGCGGCCATAGTTGAGCTTGGACTGGGACTGGCCGTCGGCGCCGTCGCCGTCGAAGACCTGGTGGCAGATGTCGATGGCGAGGGCGGCGAGGGCGATGTCAAAGGTGTCGGTGGCCGAGCACATGGCGAAGAGGAAGCCGCCCGCGGCCATGTATTCGTAGATCTCGATCACCACCGCCTTCTTCTGGTCGGAGACCTTGGTGTAGCCCAGGCGCCGGGCCATCGTCTCGTATGCGGTCTGCTGCTCACGATACCAGGGCTCGCGGCCATAGGAGCCGTAAAACTTGCCGTACTGGCCGGTGAAGTCTTCGTGGTGCAAATGCAGCCAGTCGTAGTCGTCGAGCGCGCCATTGAGCACTTCTTCGTCCCAGATTTTCTCGTAGTCGATTTGCGCGTATTCGAGCGCCAGGGTCACTGCGTCGTCCCAGGGCTGGGTGTTCGGGGGGGTGTAGACGGCGATTTTGGGCGCTTTCTCCAGGCGCACGACGTCCATATTGCCACCGTCTATTTCGGCGTAGATCTGCGCGGCCTGGGCCTCGGAGATTTGCACCGCGCTGATGCCGCGGATCTGCGCTTCGACGGCGATGAGCTGGTGGTAGTCGACGAGAAAGGCGCCGCCGCGGTAGTTGAGTAGCCACTCGACGGCGATGCCGCGCTCGAGGGTCCAGAAGGCCAGGCCGTAGGACTTGAGGTGGTCGCGTTGGCTATTGTCCATCGGGACCAGCAGGCGCTCGGCCTGGACGGGTTGGAAACTGAGGGTGAAAAGCAGGAGGGTAAACAGGAGGCGCATGGTTTTCCTTTAGCCGTTTTCGCGCAGCTGTCTGAGGCGCTGGATGCGCAGCCGGATTTCGGGGGCGCGGGCGTCGTCGGGGTGTTGGAGCAGTGCCGTTTCGCAGGTTTTGAGAGCCTGAGCTATATCGCCGCGGCGCTCGTAGAGCGCGGCTAAACCCAGCTGGGCGGCGACGAGATGCGGTCCCTCCGGGTAGCGGATGAGCTGGCGCTGGTAAAGGGCTATGGCTTGCGAGTACTGGCCTTCCCGCTCGCGCAATTGGGCGTTGATCAGCAGGCTGCGCGCGGCGAGGGCGGGCTCGGCGTGTTTTTCGAGCCAGGCCCATTGCTCTTTGGCGGTATCGGTCTGGCCCTGGCGCTCGAGGAGTTGGGCGTGGGACAGGGTGGTGAGGCCATTGGATCCGGCGTAATCCTCCATGATCAGCAGGAGGTCGAAGGCGTCGTTGGCGAGGGGGTGGGCCAAGTCGGTGGCGCTGAGCTCGGTGAGGATCGAATCGGCGCTGGCGAAATCGCCGCGAAAATAATGCAGCTCGGCGCGGTGGTAGCGGGCCTGGTAGGCGGAGTCGTGGTGTTTTTCCAATGCGGACAAAAAGCGCTCGCTCTGGTCGAGGTCGCCCAGACGCAGGCTGCACTCGGCGATCAGCGCCAGGGCCTGTGGGGTCCACGGGCCGCGCCGGGGCGAATCGACGACGGTCTGCAATGAGGCGACGGCGCCCAGTACATCGCCGCGCTCTGCGAGTTGCAGGCGCGCCATGCCGACCAATATTTGCAGGGTCTCGGGGCGATTGGGAAAATCGCGCGCCATGCGCTGGTAGAGGTCGAGTGCGGCTTCGCTGTCGCGGAGGGCGGTCAATGCGGCCTGGCGGCTGAGAGCCTGGTAGCGGTAGGGCGAGTCGGGGAGGCGCGCGGCGAAGAGCCCGTAGGCGCGGGCGGCGACGGGGGCGTGGCCGAGGGCCTCGGCGCGGGCGGCGTATTGGAAGAGTTGTTCGGCGCCCTGGCCGTCTAGCGCTTCCAGCGCGGCGAATCCGCTTTCGGGATCGCCGGTGGCCAGGGCGCAGGAGGTCGTCAATTGGGCGAGGAGCAAGGGCTCGTCAGCCGGGAGGGTTTTCAGCGTTTGCAGTACGGCCGCGCCGTCTGCGCGGCAGGCGTTTTCGAGGCGATTGGCGACGACGGGCAGGCGCTGTGGGGCCTGGCGCAGGCTGATGATGAACATCTCGATGGCAGGCCGGTAGTCGCTTTCCTCCAGGTAGAGCGAAGCCAATTCCCAGCTGTAGAGACCGGGCTGGATCTTCTGCGCTCCGCGCAGGATGTGGATGGCCTCCTGGCGCAGACCGGCGGCGCGACAGCGGTCGGCGACCTGGCCGTAGCTGGCGGCGTTGTTTTTGTCGATGGCCCGACGCCAGCTGGCGATGGCCCGGTCGGGCTCGTCGAGCTCGCGATGGGCATCGCCCAAGAGCAGGGCGGCAGGTCCGTCCTTGGGATAGAGCTCGAGCCAAGCGTCGAGCAAGTCGACGATGCGCTGGTGCTCGCCGATGGCAGAGAGCGCGCGGGCGTGGCCGCGGACGACGGGCGCCTTATCGGGGGCGAGGCGCTGCCATTCTT